>NZ_JAPTFX010000120.1:0-15289 GCF_030985895.1 Stenotrophomonas sp. Sm6012
GGCTGGGGCGGCGGCGGTGGCCGTTCCGGCGGCGGCGGCGCATCGGGGGGCTGGTGATGATCCAACGTCTGTGCCGCCATCTGTTCTCGCCGTCGGTACGACGCGCGTTCCCGCCGGCCACGCTGCAGGCGATCACCGAGGCCATCGCCGCCGGTGAGCAGCGCCACGGCGGGCAGGTGATGTTCGCCGTGGAGGCCGACCTGCCGCTGGACGCGCTGTGGCGCAAGGTCACCCCGCGCCAGGCCGCCGAACATGCCTTCGCCCGCCTGCGCACCTGGGATACCGCCCACAACAACGGCGTGCTGATCTACCTGCTGCTGGCCGACCACGCGATCGAGATCGTCGCTGACCGTGGCCTGCACGGCAGGATCAGTCCGGCGCAGTGGCAGCGGGTCTGTACCCATCTGCGCGAGGGCCTGCGCGGCCCGAACCCGGTCGAGGCGCTGCGCGGCGCCATCGAAGAGGTTTCGACCCTGGTGGAAGGGCACTTTCCGGCCGCGACGCGGTCAGACGATGACGGCCTGCCCAACACCCCGCAGCTCCTTGGTTGAGCCGGGGCGGCACTGGCCCGAGAATAGGCGTTCAACCGCAAGGCACCTTCCATGATCTATTTCCACGACATCGACCCCATCGCCCTCTCGCTGGGGCCGATCAAGGTGCACTGGTACGGCATCATGTACCTGCTCGGCTTCACTGCGGCGTGGCTGCTGGGCCGCAAGCGCATTGCCGACGGGCGCCTGCCGGGCGTTGATGCCAACGGCTTCTCCGACCTGCTGTTCTACGCCATGCTCGGCGTGGTGCTGGGCGGGCGCATCGGCTACATGCTGTTCTACGCGCTGGGCGATTTCCTGCACAACCCGCTGCTGCTGTTCAAGGTGTGGGATGGCGGCATGAGCTTCCACGGCGGCCTGCTGGGCGTGCTCGGCGCCTGCTGGTGGTGGTCGCGCAAGCACGCGCTGCACTTCTTCGACACCATGGACTTCATGGCGCCGCTGGTGCCGCTGGGCCTGGGCTTCGGCCGCATCGGCAACTTCATCGGTGCCGAGCTGTGGGGCAAGTACACCGACGGCAGCTGGGGCGTGGTGTTTCCGTCCGGCCTGCCGGCGCCGCTGAACCAGCTGGACCACGCGACCCTGCAGGCGCAGTTCGCCAGCGGCGCGCTGAACCAGTTCGCCCGCCATCCCTCGCAGCTGTATGAAGCGTTCCTGGAAGGGCTGGTGATGTTCGTGGTGCTGTGGGTGGTGTCGGCCAAGCCGCGCCACCGCTACCTGGTTGGCGGCCTGTTCGCGCTGATGTACGGCCTGTTCCGCTTCGCCGTCGAGTTCGTGCGCATGCCCGACAACGGCGTCTACGTGGCCTTCGACTGGCTGACCCGTGGCCAGATCCTCAGCCTGCCGCTGATCGCCTTCGGCCTGGTGCTGCTGGCGATGTCGCGCCGCGCGCCGGTGCTGCAGCCGCAGCCGATGGTGGCCGCCGAGGGCAAGGCATGAAGGCCTACCTGGACCTGCTTTCGCATGTGCTTGAGCACGGCGCCGAAAAGAGCGACCGCACCGGCACCGGCACCCGCAGCGTGTTCGGCTGGCAGATGCGCTTCAACCTCAACGACGGCTTCCCGCTGGTCACCACCAAGAAGCTGCACCTGCGCTCGATCATCCACGAGCTGCTGTGGTTCCTGAAGGGCGATACCAACATCGGCTACCTGAAGGACAACCAGGTCCGCATCTGGGACGAGTGGGCCGACGAGAATGGCGATCTTGGCCCGGTCTACGGCAAGCAGTGGCGCAGCTGGGCGACCGCCGATGGCGGTGCGATCGACCAGATGCAGTGGCTGGTGGACGAGATCAAGCGCAACCCCGATTCGCGCCGGCTGGTGGTCAGCGCCTGGAACGTGGGCGAGCTTTCGCAGATGGCGCTGATGCCGTGCCACAACCTGTTCCAGTTCTACGTGGTGGACGGCAAGCTCAGCTGCCAGCTGTACCAGCGCAGCGGCGACATCTTCCTCGGCGTGCCGTTCAACATCGCCAGCTACGCGCTGCTGACCCACATGGTGGCGCAGGCCACCGGCCTGGGCGTGGGCGATTTCGTGCATACGCTGGGTGACGCGCACCTGTACTCGAACCATTTCGAACAGGCCCGCGAGCAGCTGTCACGGGAACCGCGCACGCTGCCCAAGCTGTGGTTGAACCCGGACGTGACCGACCTGTTCGGCTTCCAGTTCGATGACATCCGCATCGACGGCTACGATCCGCATCCGGCGATCAAGGCACCGGTGGCGGTGTGAGCGTGATGAAGCTGTCGATGATCGTCGCGCTGGACCGCAACCGTGGCATCGGCCAGGGCAATGCCATGCCCTGGCACCTGCCGGACGACTTCAAGCACTTCAAGGCGCTGACCCTCGGCAAGCCGATCCTGATGGGGCGCAAGACCGCCGAATCGATCGGCCGCGTGCTGCCGGGGCGGACCAACCTGGTGCTGACCCGCAGCGGGCAGGTGCCATTTGAAGGCATGCGCGCGGTGGCGTCGCTGGACGAAGCCAAGGCGATTGCCGAGGGCGAGGGCGCGAACGAGCTGTGCATCATCGGCGGTGGCGAGATCTTCCGTCAGCTGCTCGACCAGGCCAGTGACCTGTACCTGACCTGGGTCGATGCCGAAGTGCCGGCCGACACCCATTTCCCCGAGGTGGATGCGCACGACTGGCAGGAAGTGAGCAGCGAACCGCACCCGGCTGACGAACGCCACGCCTACGCGTTCCGCTTCGTTCACTACGTGCGCCGCTGATCGCAACGCATCTGTAGAGTCGAGCTTGCTCGACTGCTCTTGGTGGATACACAGGGCATAGTCGAGCAAGCTCGACTCTACGGAGCCGGCATCCGGTAATGCCCGATGATCGCGTGCTGGAACAGCAGGTTCTCTTCGCGGGTGCCGCGCGCGATGTTGTGCAGTACCAGCGGCGTGCCATCGGCCAGCCGCCGGTCGGAGACGATGCCGACGTGCAGCAGGCCATTGCCGTTGAGCTTCCACGCGACGATGTCGCCGGCTGCATAGTCGATGGCGAGGGCGGTGACCGGTTGCTGCCAGCCCTGCCGCTCGAACCAGCGCATCAGGTTGGGTACGCGACGATGATCGATGTTGCGGTCCGGCCGTGACAGGCCCCAGATCGCCGGATAGGCGCTGAAGTCGCTACGCATGTCCTCATGCACGCGTGCCTGCAGATCCAGGCCCTGGCTGCGCAGGGCGCGCACCACTACGTCGGTGCAGACACCGCGATCGCGCGCGACGTCACCACCGGGATAGGTGAGCACCTGATAAGCCGGATCGTAGCGGACGGTGACGCCGATCTGTGCGCGTGCGGCGGCCACCAGCGGCGGCGAGGGCGCCTGCGGTGGTGCCGGCGTGGCTGCGGCGTCCTGCGCGGCCGTGGGAGTTGGAGGCGAACCGGGCTGGCAGCCGCTGGCCAGCGCCAGCGTCAGCAGCAGCACCGTCCCTGGTGCCCGGCCCGGTCGCATCATGCCTGCGGCGGGGCGCCGTTGTTGGCGGGGCCTGCGGAGCCACCACCACCACCACCGCCGCCACGACGGCGACGACGGCGCGGGCCGCGGGTGCCCGGGTTACCAGCAGGTGTGCCACCGCCCAGTTCCTTGCCCTGTGCCGAAGCGGCAGGACGCTCGTGTGCCGGTCGCGTCGGCGGACGGGCGTTGGCAACGGGGGCCGGCACATCGCGGCCCGGCACCTGCACCACGCGCAGCTCATCGGTATCGAGCTGCAGCGCGGTCAGCTTCCCGCCCCACACCGCACCGGTGTCGATGGCGTGCACACCCTGGGTGATGGTCAGGCCGAGCGCGGACCAGTGGCCGCAGACGACCTTCAGGTCGCGCTCGACCCGGCCCGGCACTTCGAACCAGGGATACAACCCCTGTTCCTGCGTGCCTGGCGTGCCCTTGTCCTCGATGCCGATGCGCCCACGCGGGGTGCAGTAGCGCATGCGGGTCAGCACATTGATGATCGCGCGCGAGCGGTCATAGCCGGACAGGTTGGGTGCCCAGCTGGGCTTGTCGCCGTACATGTTGCGGAACAGCTTGCGGTAGCCGGCGCCGTGCAACTGCGCCTCGACTTCGGCCGCATGTTTCTCGGCCATCTGCGTGGTCCACTTCGGCGCCAGGCCGGCATGCACCATCATCCAGCCCAGCTCGCGGTCCACGTGCACCAGCTTCTGCAGGCGCAGCCAGTCCAGCAGTTCATCGCGGTCCTCTGCCTGCACGATGCGCAGCAGGTCCGGGTTGACCTTGCGCTGCTCCTCTTCGGTGCGGGCACCGACGGCCAGCAGCGAAAGATCATGGTTGCCCAGCACCACCACGCTGTGCTCGCGCAGCGAGTGCACCAGCCGCAGCGTTTCCAGTGACTGGCCACCGCGGTTGACCAGATCGCCGCAGAACCACAGGGTGTCCTGCGCCGGGTCGAAGCGGATCTTCTCCAGCAGTCGCTGGGTGACGTCATAGCAGCCCTGCAGGTCGCCGATCGCCCACACACTCATCGTTCGGCCTCCTTGTCAGTGCAGGGTACGCGGGATGGCCAGCACGAACGGTGCGACCGGCGCGGCAAATTCGGTGCCATCGTCGGCAACCATGTCGTAGTGTCCCTGCATGGTGCCGTGATCGGTCCCCAGCATGACACCGGAGGTGTAACGGAAGTCTTCACCGGGGCGCAGCCGCGGCTGCTCGCCGATCACTCCGTCGCCATCGACATGCTCGACGCGGCCATTGGCATCGGTGATGCGCCAATGGCGTGCGACCAGGCGTGCGGCCACCCGTCCCTGGTTGTGGATGCGGATCGTATAGGCGAACGCAAAGCGACCGTCTTCCGGTGCGGATTGATCGTCGAGGAAGCGCGGCGCGACTTCGACGGAGATGGCATAAACGTCAGCGTCTTCCATACCGGCAGTGTAATCAGGAGGCATTGGCCAGAGCGACGAATTCGGCCACGTCCAGCTGTTCGGCGCGGGCATCGGGACGCACGCCGGCGGCGATGAACTGCTCGGCGGACACCACGTTGTTCAGCGCATTGCGCAGGGTCTTGCGGCGCTGCCCGAAGGCGGCCTTGACCACCTCGGCAAAGCGCTTGTGATCGTTGATGCCGATGCTGGCCGGATCGCGCGGCACCAGCCGCACCACGGCGGAATCAACCTTCGGCGGCGGCCGGAAGGCACCCGGCGGCACCACGAACAGCGAAGTCACCTGGCAGTACGCCTGCAGCATCACGCTGAGGCGGCCATAGACCTTGCTGCCGGGGCCGGCGGCCATGCGGTCGACCACTTCCTTCTGCAGCATGAAGTGCATGTCGCGGACGACGGCGGCATGTTCCAGCGCATGGAACAGGATCGGCGAGGAGATGTTGTAGGGCAGGTTGCCGACCAGGCGGATCGGCTGGCCGGCAGCCAGCTCGGTGAAGTCCACGCGCAGCACGTCGCGATGGACGATGGTCAGCTCGCCCAGCGGCTCGGCGGCGGCGGTCAGCGGCGCGATCAGGTCGCGGTCGAACTCGATCACCGTCAGCTTCGGATGCACGCGCAGCAGCGGCAGCGTGATCGCGCCCTGGCCGGGACCGATCTCGACCAGGCGGTCGCCGTCTTTCGGATTGACCGCCATCACGATCTTGTCGATGTAGTGGCGATCGGCCAGGAAATGCTGGCCAAGCTGCTTCTTGGCCGGTGCGGTGAACACCGGGCCGGAGGGGGAATGCGGGGAATTCATGCGCTCAGTGTACGTTGCCGCGCCAGCTGCGCACACAGCGCCGTTGCCGCCTGCAGGCTGGAGGGATCGGCGATGCCGCGGCCGGCCAGATCCAGCGCGGTGCCATGGTCGACCGCCACGCGCGGATAGGGCAGGCCCAGGGTCAGGTTCACTGCCTGTTCGAAGCCCGAGTACTTCAGCACCGGCAGGCCCTGGTCGTGGTACATGGCCAGTACGGTGTCGAAGGCGGCCAGCTTGGCCGGCAGGAAGGCGGTGTCGGCCGGCAGTGGCCCGATCAGGTCCATGCCTTCGGCGCGCAGGCGCTGCAGCAGCGGGATTACCAGGTCCAGTTCCTCGCGGCCCAGATGGCCGTCTTCACCGGCATGCGGGTTCAGGCCGAGCACGGCAATGCGCGGTGCAGGCACGGCGAACTCGCGCCGCAGCGCGGCATGCACGGTGCGCAGGGTGTGTTCCAGGCCGGGCGCGGTGATCGCATCGGCCACCTCGCGCAGCGGCAGGTGGGTGGTGGCCAGGGCCACGCGCACGATGTGGTTGGCCAGCATCATCACCACCTTCAGCCCGGCCTGGTCGGCGAGCAGTTCGGTGGTGCCGCTGTAGGCGATGCCGCCTTCGTTGATGACCGCCTTGTGCACCGGGCCGGTGACCACGCCGTGCAGCTCGCCGCTGAGGCAGGCCTGGCCGGCACCGAGAAGCGCGTCGATGACCGCCCCCGCGTTGGCCGGATCAGCCTGGCCAAACCGGCTGGGCACGGCATTGGCGACTACGCGCAGGCGCAGATCACCCGGGACACGCGCTTCGGCGTCCTCGGGCAGCAGTTGCAGGGGCAGGTTCAGCGCGGCCGCAGCCGCGCGCAGGGTATCCGGGTCGGCGAAGGCCAGCAGCCGACTGTCTTCACGCGGCTGCTGGGCAAGTCGGACACACAGTTCCGGGCCGATCCCGGCGGGCTCGCCCGGTACCAGAGCGAGCTCGGGGCGCATCGGTCAGGACTGCGGCGGCGTGGCGGTGTTTTCCGCGCGGTCGCCGCTGCGGAAGCTGACGTAGGCTTCGCCACGCAGTTCCTGCAGGAAGCGGTTGTACTCGTCTTCCAGCTTGCGGCGGCCGATGGTCTCGCGGACCTGTGCACGCTGGTTGTCGTTGGTCACGTCGGTCTGGCGGGTGGCCACGCGCTGCACGATGTGCCAGCCGGCATCGGTACGGAACGGCTGGCTGACGCCACCATCCTGGAGGCCGGAGACCTGCTGGCCGAACGCCGGACCGAACGCATCGGCCGGGAACCAGCCCAGATCGCCGCCCTGGCCCTTGCTGTTGTTGTCCTCGGAGGACTCCTTGGCCACGGTCTCGAAGTCCGCGCCACCGGCGATGCGGGCACGCAGGGTATCGATCTTGGCCTTGGCGGCCGCGTCGGTCTGGTGGTCGTCCACGCGTACCAGGATGTGGCGTCCGTGGTACTCGGTGACCGTATTCGCACCGGCCGTGGCACTGGCATCACGCACGTCCACCAGCTTCAGCAGCTGGAAGCCGCTCGGGCCACGGATCGGGCCGACCACTTCACCGGGCTTCATCTTTTCCATCATCTGCGCGAACGCCTGCGGAATTTCATCCAGGCTGCGCCAGCCCAGGTCGCCGCCTTCCAGCGCGTTGGGGCTGTCCGAATAGCGGACGGCGGCGGCGTTGAAGTCCAGCTCCCCCTTGTCCAGCAGGGCCTTCACACCGTCGGCCTTCTTCTGGCCGGTGGCGATCTGGTCGGCGTTGGCGCCGTCGGGCAGGGCCACCAGGATGTGCGCCAGGTGGTACTGGTTGCCCACCGTGGCCTGCTGTTTCAGCGCGGCATCGACTTCACCCTCGCTGACGCTGATGCGGCTCTGCGCGAAGCTCTGGCGCAGGCGCTGCACGGTGATCTCGTCGCGCACCGACGCCCGGAAGTCGTTGAAGTCGATACCGTCATGGGCCAGGCGCTGGCGCAGGGCGTCCAGCGTCGACCCGTTCTGCTGGGCGATGGCATTCATCGCCTGGTTCAGCTCCTGGTCGCCGACCCGGATGCCGCTGCTCTGGGCGCGGGCGACCTGCAGCTTGACCAGCACCAGGCGCTCGAGCACCTGGCGGCTGAGCACGTCTTCCGGCGGCAGCTGGTTTTCGCGGCCGGCGTACTGCGCCTTGATGTTGGCGATCGCACGCTGGAGCTCGCTCTGCAGGATCACGTCCTCATCGACGACGGCGGCGATGCGGTCAAGCGGCTGCGCCTCCTGGGCAAGCACCTGCAGGGGGGCGGACACGCTGGACACCGCCAGCAGCGAGGCGAGAAGAACGGGGAAGCGCTTGGTCATGGGATCAGATTCGGATCGTAGTCATCCCGGGTCGCCCCGGTGTTGCTGGGCGGCACGAGATAGAGGTCGTCGCGGTTGTAGCCGAGGATAGCACGGCGCAGGGTACGGTCCGTGTCCTGGCCGATGGAGCTCAGGCCCTTGAGCACGAACTCAAGCTGGATGGCATTGTTCATGTCGCCTTCGCGGTTGCGCACGTAGCGGCGGGCCACGGCGCGCACGGCCAGGCAGCAGCTGTCCCACTGCACGCCGGCGATGATTTCCAGCGGTTCCTTGTCCTGCAGGGAGTAGTAGTAACGGCCCACCAGGCTCCAGCGCGCATTCAGCGGGTACAGGAACGACAGGTCGGCCTGCTCCAGCAGGGTCCGGTCATGCTTGTTGGCGCTGGCCGGGGCACCGGCATTGATGCGATAGCGGTAACTGAGGTTGACCACGCCATCGTTGGGCATCAGGTAGCGGGCACGGACGCTGGCCAGATCCTCGCGCTTGTACTTCGGGTCCCACTGGTAGGTGGCGCCCAGGGTCCAGCGGTCGTTGATCATGTAGTTGCCGTCGGCGATCCAGGCCGACTTGCCCTTTTCCACTGGCGCGCCACCCGGGAGCGTCACCCGCGACTCGTCGAAGTACTGGATCTGGCCGATGGCCGCCGAGAACCGTTCCTTGCCGGTGGTCTGGTCGATGAAGCGGGTGCCCAGGGCCAGGGTCAGCTGGTTGGCATCGTTCTGGCGATCGGCGCCGGTATAGCGCGAATCGCGGAACAGCTGGCCCCAGCTGAAGGTGAAATCACGGGTATCGAAGATCGGCAGCTCGTCCTGGTTGCGGTAGGGCGTGCGCAGGTAGAACAGGCGCGGTTCCAGGGTCTGCAGGAACGACTTGCCACCGATTCTGGTCTCGCGATCGAAGAACAGGCCGGCATCGAGGCTGGCGATCGGCAGGCTGCGGCTGGGCGAGGTATTGCCGCGCAGCTGTTCCGGCGTGGCGGTGGTCGGATCGATGCCCTGCGAACGCAGGATCTGCCCACGGATGCCATTGACGCCGTCCACCAGGCTGCGGTCCAGCTGGTAACCGGTGTAGCGATAGGCCAGGGTGGGGGTGACGTACCAGGCCGCGCCGCTGATCGGGAACGACACGTACGGCTTCACGTCCAGGCGCGAGCCACCGCTGACGCCCACGCCGGATCGCTGCTGGAGGCCATTGCGCGTGTACTGCAGGTCCGGGCCGGCACTGGCGTCGTACTTGTAGTTGATGTCGTCGTGGGTGAAACGCACCGCTTCGGCGTAGACGCCGGCGTCCAGCCACGGCAGCACCGGCTTGTCCCAGTTGAGGAACAGGCGCGGCTGGCGGTTGTAGGGCAGGGCGCTCTCGTTGAGCGTGTAGTCGGTCAGCTGCCAGCGGTCGGCCATGATCCCGGCCGTCCAGTTCTGGCCGGTGCCATACAGGCCCACGGTGCTCTGCAGGTTCGAGGCCGTCACGCCGACAAGGCGGTTGGCGAAGTCCTCGACATAGCGCTCGTCGCTGACCCAGGCCAGGTTGGCGCGGGCCTGCCAGTGCTCATCCAGGTTGTGATACCCGGTGAACACCACCCGGCCGCGGTCGCGGTCGCGCAGCTTGTCGTTGGGGATGAACGAGGTCAGCAGCTCGCCACGGCCGCCGTTGTAGAGGTAGCGGAACTCGTTGTCGAGCAGCAGCCCGCGCCGGCTCATGTAGCGCGGCGTCAGCGTATCGTCGTAGTTCGGCGCCAGATTGAAATAGATCGGCTGCGCGTAGTCGAAACCGTTGCGGCCGGACATGCCCAGCTGCGGAAACAGCAGGCCGGTCTTGCGGCGGTCATCGATCGGGAACTTGAAGTACGGCGCCCACAGGACCGGCACGTTGCCGATACGCAGCACGGCGTTGCGGGCCGTGCCGAAGCCCTCGTCGTTGTCCACCTCGATCTGCGGCGCGGACAGCTTCCAGACCGGCTGCGACGGATCACAGGTGGTGTAGGTCGAGCGGTGCATCTGGCCGACCGCGCCCTGCAGGTCGACCGACTCGGCGTCACCGTTGCCGCGACGCGACACCAGCTGGTACTTGATGTCGGAAATCTTGTGGGTGTCGCTTTCCTGGTTGCCCTCGGCACGCTTGGCGATCATCCGGATCGACCCGTCCTGGTAACGGACATTGCCGTCGGCGATGTAGTTGCCGGTCTCGGTATCAAAGCTGAGCTTGTCGGTGCCGACGAACTGGTCGCCACGGCGCAGCGCCACGTTGCCCTCGTACTGCGGCACGGTGGTGGTGCCCAGCAGCTGGTCGCCCTCGATGTCGGTCGACTGCTGCTCGCGGGCGGCCGCGGCGGCGGCCTTGTCCTGGCCGGGGACCGGGGTGGGTGCGTCGGTGAACGCGGGAATCACGTCGGTAGCCGGGCACAGGCCCCAGTTGAGCGGCTTGTCGTCGGCCATCGCCGGCAGGCTGATGGCGATGCTCAGAGGCAGGGGAAGCAGTCGGAGGGCTCGGCGCACGCGGTTCGGATTCGGGCGAAAACGGACGGTAGCTTGCCCCATCCCTTGCATAGGGGCAATGAAGGGCGGTGGAGACTGCCGGTTCGGGTTCATCCGGCAACGGTACCACCGGCGCCTGAAATCAGGGTCCGGACATGCGCCACGCTGCACTCGGCCAGTGCCTGCAGGTCGTAGCCACCCTCCAGCATCGAGACCACCCGGCCGGCCGCGTGACGGCGTGCCAACGCATGCAGCTCGCCGGTGATCCAGGCGAAATCGTCGGTCTCCAGCATCAGATCGGCCTGCGGGTCACGCAGGTGCGCATCGAAGCCGGCCGAGATCAACAGCAGCTGCGGGCGGAAGTCATCGATGGCCGGCAGCATTTCGTCGGCCCAGACATTGCGGAAGCGGAATCCGCCACTTCCGGGCGGCAGCAGGATGTTCATCAGGTTGCCGGCACCGCGGTCGCGGCGCAGCCCCGAGTTGGGAAACAGCCCGGCCTGGTGGGTGCTGTAGTACGAAACCCGGGCATCGTGCTGGAAGATGTCCTGGGTGCCGTTGCCGTGGTGCACGTCGAAGTCGACCACGGCGATCCGTTCCAGGCCGTGGCGGTCGCGGGCGTAGGCAGCGGCAATGGCGATGTTGTTGAGCAGGCAGAAGCCCATCGCGGTGCTGCTGGTGGCGTGGTGGCCCGGGGGCCGCACCGCGCAGAAGGCCAGCGGATCCTCGCCGAGCATCACCGCATCGACGGCGGCCACGCCGGCGCCAGCGGCATGCACGGCGGCGCTGGCCGATCCCGGCGAGGTCCAGGTGTCCATGTCCAGCTGGCGCAGCGGGGCGGTCTGGGGCTGCAGCACCACGTCGAGCAGGGCGCTGTCGTGCACGCGGGTCAGTTCGCCGAACTTGGCCGGAGGGGCTTCGCGCCACTGCAGCTGGCCGGGGAACGCCGCATGCAGGGCATCGAGCACATGCTGCAGGCGCTGCGGGCATTCGGGGTGCCCGGGGCCGGGGTCATGCAGCAGGCAGGACGGATGGGTATAGACCAGCATCGTGCCGACTCAGCGCTGGCGCTGCTGTGGCTGCCACAGCGCCTCGCCGTGGCCATCGGCACGGGCCAGCACCCGGGCCAGCACGAACAGCAGGTCCGACAGCCGGTTGAGGTACTGCAGCGCCTCGCTGCGCACCGCCTCGCGGCGGGCCAGCGCGACGGTCTCGCGCTCGGCACGACGGACGATGGTGCGCGCCAGGTGGCAGCGCGCGGCGGCTTCGCCCCCGGCCGGCAGGATGAATTCCTTCAGCATCGGCAGGCCGGCGTTGTAGTGGTCCAGCTGCTGTTCCAGCGCCGAGACATCGGCGGCATGGATCGCGGCGTGGCCGGGGATGCACAGCTCGGCACCCAGGTCGAACAACTGGTGCTGCAGGTGCACGACCAGCGCTCGCACGTCTTCGGGCAGCGGCGCCGCCAGCAGCAGGCCGAGCGCCGCATTGGCCTCGTCGACCGTGCCGAAGGAGGCAACGCGCGCGTCATCCTTGGCCACGCGCTGGCCGTCGCCGAGGCCGGTGCTGCCGTCGTCGCCGGTGCGGGTGTAGATGCGCGAGAGGCGATGGCCCATGGCGCGGCTCAGTGGCGGATGTCGCGGCGGGCCTGCTGGAGCTTCAGGACCTGCTCCACGGCCAGTTGCAGGGCGGCGGCCAGCGCCACGTAGATTGCGGTGGTGCGCAGGTACGGCCCGAACCACTGCGCGTAGTTCTGCGCCCAGCCGGCCAGGGTCGGTTCGGCCACGTTGCGGCTGGTCCAGTAGAAGCCGCCCTGCGCCAGCAGGTGGCAGACCGCCACCGAGGCGACCAGCAGCAGCGCGCCCTTGGCCAGCACAGGCCAGCGCGCGCCCTGGTAGTTGCGGCCCAGCAGCATGCCGCCGGCCCACAGCGAGAAATACGCGGGCAGCAGCAGCCAGTAGCCCGGCGACACGCAGTAGTGCTGCCAGAAATCCAGGCCGCTGCTGCGGATCACGATCCAGTCGACCAGCACCGCGAACACCATCAGCAGCGGGAACGCCCAGCGCGTCCAGCGCGCCAGATAGAAGCCGCCGATGAAGAACACGGCCCAGGACGCATCGGGAATGGCCGCGAAGTGATTGACCCGGGTCGCCGCCAGCAGCAGTACGAGTACGGACAGGACGAAGGCGCGGTTGGCAGTGTCGGACATGGTGGGGGCCCGGGGCGGATTCAGGTTTCATTCTAGCCCGCCGCACGGGATGGCGCAGGCGTGGTCCCGTTCGGCGTACAGTCGGGGCGAGCGCGTATCATGAACACATGAGTGAACGACATGACGTGCTGATCGTCGGAGGCGGCCTGGTCGGCGCCAGCCTGGCCATTGCCCTGGAGCGCCTCGGCCGCGACGTAGGCCTGCTCGAGGCCAGTCCCGCCGGTGAGCTGCCGGCGGTGTTCGACCAGCGCAACCTCAGTTTCGCCGCGGCCACCGTCAACGCGCTGACCGCGTTGGGGGTGATGCAGAAGCTGGCGATGGCACCGGGCCCGATCCGCCGCATCCATGTCAGCCGCGCCGGTGATTTCGGCCGCGTGCAGCTTGAGGCCAGTGACTATGACCGGCCCTGGTTCGGCCAGGTGGTGGTTGCGCGCGACTTCGGCCAGGCCCTGGAGGCACGGCTGCAGGAGCTGCCGCGACTGCGCCGTTACCGGCCGATGCGTTTCCTGGGGCTGGGCGGGGTACTCGATGGCTACCGCCAGGTGCGGGTGGCCGACGAGGCGGGCGAACGCGTGCTGCTGGCCCGGCTGGTGGTCGGTGCCGATGGCACCACCAGTGGCGTGCGCGATGCGCTGGGGATCGAGGTCGACCGCCATGATTTCCAGCAGACGCTGTTTGTCGCCCGCGTGCGCAGCCAGCGCGCGCCGGATGGCACGGCGTGGGAGCGCTTCACCGATACCGGCCCGACCGCGCTGCTGCCGCGAGGCGACCGCCACTTCGGCACCGTGCACGGTGTTGCGCGCGACCAAGCCGACGCGGTGATGGCGCTGGATGATGCCGCCTGGCTGCAGCGGCTGCAGCATGCGATCGGCTGGCGTGCCGGCCGCCTGCTCGACTCCGGCCCGCGCAGTGCGTATCCGCTGATCCAGGTGCTGGCGCGCGCGCTGGCCGGTGAGCGCGCGGTACTGCTTGGCAATGCCGCACAGACCATCCACCCGTTGGGCGCACAGGGCTTCAACCTGGGCCTGCGCGATGCGCTGACCCTGGCCGAGCTGCTGGAGGATGCGCATGAGGACGCCGGCAGTGACGCGTTGCTGCAGGCCTATGTCGCGCGCCGTGAGGAGGACCGCCGGCAGACGGTGGCGTTCTCCGGTGGCCTGGCGCGGCTGACCAGCAATCCGGCACCGTTGATGCGACCGCTGCGCAGCCTCGGCCTGGTCGCCGCGCAACGTGCTGCGGTGCAGTCGATGCTGGTCGGTGGCGCGATGGGCTTCCGCGGCGAGGTGCCGCGCCTGTGCCGTGGAGAAGCCGCATGAACCGGCGCGCGCGACTGGACGTGGCGATCGTCGGCGGCGGCGTGGTGGGCGCGGCCTGCGCGCTGGCACTGGCCGATGCGGGGCTATCGGTCGCACTGGTGGAAGGGCGTGAACCGGCGCCCTGGCAGGCCGCGCAGCCGGACCTGCGGGTGTTTGCCTTCGCCGCTGACAATGTGCAGCTGTTGAACCGGCTCGGCGTGTGGCCTGCCATCGCGCAGGCCCGCGCGTGGCCGTACCGGCGCATGCAGGTGTGGGACGCCGCGGGTGGCGAAGACCTGCTGTTCGACGCGGACCGCTTCGGTCGGCGCGAGCTCGGCTACATCGTCGAGAACGGCCTGCTGCAGGATCGCCTGTGGGCGGCGCTGCCGGCCGCGGGCGTGCAGCTGCATTGCCCGGCGCGGGTGGAGGCGCTGGAGCAGGACGAGGCCGGCGTGCGGCTGCGCCTCGACGACGGCCGTCGCCTGGAAGCGGCGCTGGCGGTGGCCGCTGACGGCGCCGAATCGACCCTGCGCCAGCTGGCCGGGATCGAGGTCGAGCGGCATGACTACCACCAGCGTGGCGTGGTGGCCTACGTGGACAGCGAACTGCCGAACCAGGCCACGGCCTGGCAGCGCTTCCTGCCGACCGGACCGCTGGCGCTGCTGCCGGTGGCCGAGCGCCGCAGTTCGATCGTCTGGACCCTTCCGGAGGATGAAGCCGCGCGCGTGCTGGCACTGGACGAAGCGGCGTTCAACCGCGAACTGACCCGCGCCTTTGCCGCCCGCCTGGGCGAACTGCGGCTGGCTTCGGCACGTGCGGCGTTCCCGCTGCGTCGTCAGCTCGCTCGCCACTATGTCGCCGGTCGCGTACTGGCGCTGGGCGATGCCGCGCATGTCGTGCATCCGCTGGCCGGGCAGGGCGTGAACCTGGGCCTGCGCGATGTCGCCGCCCTGCAGCAGTGGCTGGCGCCTTCGACGGAACGCCGCGGCCAGCCACGCCTTTCACCGCAGCGGCTGCAGCGCTGGGCCCGCGAACGCCGCAGCGACACTCACATCGCCGCCTACAGCTTCGATGCGATCAACCGCCTGTTCTCCAATGACGAGATGCACCTGACCCTGGCCCGCGGCCGCGCGCTGGGCTGCGTCGGCAAATGGCCGCCGCTGGTGCAGGCATTCTGGAAGCGCGCCGCGGGCGTCTGACCGGAATACCGGCCGCTCTGGTAGGTGCCAACCTTGGTTGGCAC
>NZ_JAPTFX010000121.1:0-15167 GCF_030985895.1 Stenotrophomonas sp. Sm6012
AATCATCCTTCCTGCAGGCGCCTTCACAAGATACCTGCGCATACTTTCAAAGATCCGGGGAAGTGGCCTCAGCGCCGCTCCCGTGTGCTGCGAAGTTTTCTTCGTAGCGAGCCGCCCATTATAGCCGGCTTTTCTGCTTCGTCAACACCTTTTTCAAGGCCGTCTCACCGGGGTGGACGTTGTTGCCGATGCCGCTTCGTCGTTGGACCCGAGGGCCTTTCGTCGTTGCGAGCCGCCTATTATGCCGGACTTTTCCAGTCCGTCAACACCTTCGTTCGATCATCTCGTTCGTCGGCGGTGGCGTCGCTGTTCGCGTGCCGTTTCCGAAGAAGCGATGCGCTGCAGCAAGGGAGCGAATTCTAGAGATCCTGCAGATTTCGTCAAGGCTTTTTTGCAGGGTGATGACAGAAGCGTCGTGACATCACGCATGACGTACGCTCGAAGATCACTGCGGCGTTGCCCGCGCGTTGCGCGGTCAACGCCGCAGCCGCTATCAATGCAGGGATGCACAGTGGAGAGAAAGCAATGAGCATGCAGGTGGCACGCACGTGGTGGCGCGATCTTTCGATGCCGGCGATCGTTGCCGGCTTCATTACAGTGCTGGTCGGCTTCGCCAGTTCCGCCGTGATCGTGTTCCAGACCGCGCAGGCCGTCGGTGCCGACCAGGCGCAGATCGCCTCGTGGATGTGGGCGCTTGGGCTGGGCATGGGCGTGACCTGCATTGGCCTGTCACTGCGCTATCGCGTGCCGGTAGTGACCGCGTGGTCGACCCCGGGTGCGGCCATGCTGGTGGTGGGTGCCGGCGGTGCTTCGCTCTCTGAAGCGACCGGCGCCTTCCTGCTCGCCGCAGTGCTGGGCATGCTGGCGGGCTTCTCGGGCCTGTTCGCCCGGTTGATGCAGCGGGTGCCGATGGCGCTGGCCGCGGGCATGCTGGCCGGGGTGCTGCTGCGCTTCGGCCTGGATGTGTTCGTGGCCATGAACAGCCAGCTGGTGCTGGCATTGGCGATGTTCGCCACCTGGCTGGCCGGGCGCCGCCTGTTCCCGCGCTACGCCGTCATCGCCACCCTGCTGGTCGGTATCGCGGTCGCCGCCAGCCGTGGCCTGCTGCACGCACAGCAGGTGCACCTGCAACTGGCGATACCGCAGTGGGTGACCCCGTCCTTGTCCTGGACCGCCGTGGCCGGCATCGCCCTGCCCTTGTTCGTGGTCACCATGGCCTCGCAGAACATTCCCGGCGTGGCGGTGATGCGTGCCTCCGGCTACGACGCCCCGGTGTCGCCGCTGATCGGCTGGATCGGCGTGGTCAACACCCTGCTGGCGCCATTCGGCGCGTACGCGCTGAATCTGGCGGCGATCACGGCAGCGATCTGCATGGGCCGCGATGCGCACGAGGATCCAGCACGACGCTACACCGCTGCCATGGCTGCAGGCGCCTTCTATATTGTCATCGGCCTGTTCGGCGCCACGGTGGCGGCGCTGTTTGCCGCGTTCCCGAGGGAACTGGTGGCCTGCGTGGCCGGTATCGCACTGTTCGGCACCATCGGCAACAGCCTGGCCAGTGCACTGGCGGTGGAGCGTGACCGCGAGGCGGCACTGGTCACCTTCCTGGTCACCGCCTCGGGCGTATCGCTGGCCGGGATTGGTTCGGCGTTCTGGGGCCTGGTGGCCGGCGCGCTGTGCCTGCTGGTGCTGCGGCCCCGCCAGGGCCGCTGACCCGGGCTACCCGGCCAATCCGGCACCGACGGTACTCAGCACCGCCGCGATGACGAGGGCGATCATAGTGGCGACCACGCTGGTGCCACCGCGCGCGCTCAGCTCACGGTGCAACCGCGCCTCGTCGCCCGGGCTCTCCGCTCGGGCCCGGGCAATCAGGCGCTGGCAATGTGCCAGGTACCAGGTGTTGCCGAAGGCACCGGTAGTGATGCTGAGCGCGACAGTGATGATCAGCGACAGGCCATCAGGCACATCCAGCAGCGTCTCGATCACGCTGATCAGCAGCAGCAGGCCCGCCCACATCGCTGCGAGGCGATACATCCTGCGGTACATCATCCAGACCAGGCCCAGCAGGAACGCCGGCCAGTGCCAGGTGCCGCTGCCCGTGGCGATGCCCTGATCCAACCGCCAGCGCTGGCGATAGGTTGGGAAGTTGCCTCCGACCACGGCGGCATACAACGCCATCTCGCCCTCCAGCCCGGCGGCGGGCGTGGCCGTGGCCGTGGCCGTGGCCGCCGTCGCGGGCGCGCGGTAGGGATCTGCGGGATCTGCGGGATCTGCAGCGGCGACAGGCGCGACCACCGCATGTTCAAGCGGCGCGGCGACCGGCTCGGCTGTCGCCACCGAAGGGTCCAGTTCGGCCAACGGTCGCCACGACGGCATGCCTTCGCGCCACAGCAGCGTACGCGCCGTCACCGTCCCGTCCTGCTGCAGGCGACGCAGGCCGGCAAGATCGACCGGCCCTTCGCTCTGCCTGCTGTTGGCGTACCACCACTGTGCTTCCTGCATGAAAACGTCCTGGTTGCGTTGATGCGTTACTGGTTGGCCGGCGTCCATGGTGCCGCAGACAACGTCTGTGACAACATATGCCTGCCGCCCGGCGGCAGGGTCACCACGTCGGGTCCGGCATTGGCGGCTTCCAGGCAAACATAGTCGCGCCAGCCCGCGCCGACGTCGGCCATCTTCGCCGCAGCCTCGGCACCGGGATTCCACGCGACCAGCGAACGGCTTCCGTCGGTACGGATGTCGATGCGGCGCTTGAGCACCGGATCACGCAGCACATAGTGGCCCTTGGCCTGCGTATAGATGCGATCGCTACGGCCGGGGTCGCGCGGGTCGCGCAACGACCAGGGGCCCTGCTGCCGACGCGGCTGCGCATAGTTCTCGAACTTGTCCAGATAGTCCAGGCCGTCCACGCCATCGACTTCCACCGCGCTGGCATCCCCCACGCGGAAGTAGTTGTGCAGCGCCTGGGTGATGGTGGCGGGCGTGCTGCCGGTGTTCTCGGTGATCAGCTGCTGGGTCAACTGGCGTCCCACGCGGACGGTCATGCGCAGGCGCAGGTCCAGGCTCTGCAGGACCGGCGGCGCCATGGTCAGCTCGATGCTGCCGTCATCCAGGCGACGGGCCTGCTGGAGTTCCCACGGCAAGGTGCGCACGAAGCCGTGGGCGGGCACGTCGTTGCCCTGGCCCTGTCGGCCGAAATACGGCCAGCATACGGGGCTGCCTCCCCGGATGGGCGTGGGCAATTCGGCACGTCGCGGTGACAGCCACATCACGTCTGCCTGGCCCTTGGGCACGAAGGAAAGCAGCTGGCCACCAAAGACACTGATGGCGGCGCTGGCCTCGGCGGTTTCCACCAGCCAGGCATCGAGCCCTTGGTACTGCCCGCTGCGTACGCCCTGGATCTGCTGCACGTTGGATCGACTCCGTATGGCCGGCGACTGCACGGCACTGTAGTTGCTGGGAAGCGTGAAACGGGTGGGCACCGGCGCAGTAGCCGGCGTGTTCTGCAGTGCGCGCAGGATACGCTGTCCGGCGCGGCCATCGGTATTGACCCAGCCCAGGCGCTGCTGCTCGGCCTGGATCGCACGACGCGTGGCGACACCGATCATGCCGTCGGCAGCGCCGATGTCGTGGCCACGGGCCAGCAGCAGGGTCTGCAGCTGGCGGCGCTCATCGCGGCCGATGCCGGGATCATCGGTCGGCCACGCCGTGGCCAGGCCTTTGCTGCCCCGCAGCTGGTCGGCCAGCGTAGCGATCGCCAGCGCATAGCTTTCGGCAGCGTTGTAGCTGTAGATCGCGTCGTAGTTGCGGAACACCAGCAACGCCGGGCCCTTGCTGCCGGCCGGCAGCAGCAGGGCGGCGCGTGCATCGGCGGGCAGGTTGGCCGGAGCCAGTGCACTGCCATCCATCGCGGTCACGCCCTGCGCCCGCCAGTCGGCCAGCGCCCGGCGCTGGGTGCGGCCGGCCTGGCTGGCATTGAAGCCGGCCGGAACACGCACTTCCATGCCCCACGGCTCACCACTGCGCCAACCGGCGCGCTTGAGGTAGTTGGCCGTCGACGCCAGCGCATCGGGAATGCTGCCGACCAGATCGCGGCGGCCATCACCGTCGCCATCGACGGCGATGCGCGCGTAGGTGCTGGGCATGAACTGGGTGTGGCCGAAGGCACCTGCCCAGGAACCGGTCAGCCCCTGCGCCTGCAGGTCACCGCGGTTGATCAGCGTGAGCAGGGCCAGCAGTTCGCCACGGAAGAACGCCTGGCGGCGACCGGCGCAGGACAGCGTGGCCAGCGACTGCAGCAGCGGGCGCTTGCCGAACACGCGACCGTAGTCGCTCTCCACGCCCCAGACCGCGACGATGGTGGCCGGATCGACGCCGTACTGCGCCGACACGCGTTCCAGCAGGTCGCGATGCTGCTGCAACTGGGCGCGACCGTCGTCGACCCGCTGGCGATCGACCAGCGCGGCCAGGTAGTCCCAGATCGGTGTGGTGAATTCCGGCTGTGCGTCGAGCAGGCCGAGCACGCTGGGGTCGGGCGTGAGGCCTGCCGTGATCTCGGCGAAGCGGTCGGCACTGATGCCTTGGCTGGCGGCCGTGGCCTGCAGGCCGGCCAGGCAGCGGCCGAACGCCGGGTCGACGGTGATGGTCGCTGGCGCCGACACCTGCGGCGCCGTTGCGAGAGCGGCCGCCAGGCCGAGCGTGGTCAGAATGGGCATGGCGTCCTCCGTGTTGCCGTTGCAGGACCATCTTAGGCGGAGCCCTGCCGCCGAACCTGAAGCGAGGCCGGCTGATGGCGGACCAGGCGACTAGATGGCGCGCAGCAGGCGCAGACCGTAGGCGGGGCTGTCGGCATTCCAACGCTGCACGACCTGCAGGCCGGCCTGCTGCAGCAGCCATTCGAAGCTGTCGTCGGTGTACTTGTGGCTGTACTCCACCCGGATCGGCTCACCGGCCTCGAAGTGGAAAGTGCGGCCGTCAAGGTGCACGTCCTGCTCGTGCTGGCTGACCAGGTCGGTCTCGATGCGCAGCCGCGCGGTGCTGTAACGGGCGCGATGGCGGAACCCGTCGAGGTCGAAGTCGCTGCCGATCTCTCGGTTGAGCCGGGCCAGCAGGTTGAGGGTGAAGGCCGCGGTGACGCCCTGTGCATCGTTGTAGGCCGCTTCGATCAGCGCCGGGTCCTTGTGCAGGTCGATGCCGACCAGGGCCAGGCCATCGCGGTCCATGGTCTGGCGCATCGCGCGCAGCAACGCCACCGCGTCGTCACCGGTGAAGTTGCCCAGCGTGGAGCCGGGGAAGAACAGCAGCCGGCGCGCCGGTTCCCGCTCGGGCGTGGGCAGGGCGACGGGACGGGTGAAGTCGGCACACACCGGCAGCATTTCCACGTCGGGCAGCGCCGGTGCAAGGTGGTCGATGCTGGACAGCAGTGCGGCGCGCGAGATCTCGATCGGGGTGTAGGCCACCGGGTCCTGCAGCGCGGCCAGCAGCAGCGCGGTCTTGCGGCCACTGCCGCTGCCCAGTTCAACCACGTGCACGTGCGGGCCCACCACCCGCGCGATGTCGGGCAGCACCCTGGCCAGCAGCGCCAGCTCGGTACGCGTGGGGTAGTACTCGCGGGTCTGGGTGATCTGTTCGAACAGGCGCGAGCCGCGCGCATCGTAGAATTACTTGGAGGGCAGCTGGCGCTCGGCGCGCGACAAGCCGTCCACGGCGTCGGCGAGGATCTGCTGGCGACCGGGCGTGAGGTCGGTCAACGCCCGCAACGCGTCATGCACGGTGCTCATGTCAGGTACCGGGCCAGGCGCAGGCCGGAGAACTGCCAGCGCGCCGGCGGCATGAAGAAGTTACGGTAGCTGGCGCGCACATGCCCGCGTGGGGTGGCACAGCTGCCGCCGCGCAGCACCCACTGGCCGCACATGAACTTGCCGTTGTACTCGCCGAGATTGCCGGCAAACGGGCGGAAGCCCGGATACGCGCCGTAGGCACTGTGGGTCCACTCCCAGACGTCGCCGAACAGCTGGCGCAGACCGTGACCCTGCGCTGCCTGCGGGTGCAGGTGATCGTCATCGGCGAAATGGCCGCTCACCGGGCGTAATGCAGCGGCGGCTTCCCATTCGAACTCACTGGGCAGGCGCGCACCAGCCCAGCGGGCACAGGCATCAGCCTCGTAGTAGCTGAGATGGCAGACAGGTGCATGCGGGTCCAGTTCGCGCCAGCCGCCCAGGGTGTATTCGCGCTGCAGGGCGTCGTCCCAGTACAGCGGGTGCTGCCAGTCTTCGCTTTCGCGCAGTGCCCAGCCCTCGCTGAGCCACCAGCGCGGCTCGCGGTAACCGCCGGCCTCGATGAAGGCCAGGTACTCGGCATTACTGAGCGGGCGCTCGGCCAGGGCATGGGCGGGCAGCAGCACGCGGTGCTGCGGCGACTCGTTGTCATAGGCGAAGGCGGCGTGGCGGGGCCAGGCGGCGGCGCCGACGGTGACGATGCGTTCGGGCGATTCGACCCAGCCCTGTGCGCTGGCGATGCCGGTGGCAGGCCGCAGATCCTCACGGTACGGCGGCTGCAGCGGGTTGCACCAGAAGGCATGCTTGATGTCGGTCAGCAGCAGTTCCTGATGCTGCTGCTCGTGCTGCAGGCCCAGCTGCAGATGCTGCAGTGCTTGCGGGTCGAGATCGCCGTTGGCCAGCCGTGCCTGCACCTGCGCATCGACCTGCTGGCGATAGTCGTACACCTGCTGCAGCGAGGGGCGCGACAACAGGCCTCGCTGCGGCCGTGCGTGTGCCGGACCGATGCTCTTGTAATAGCTGTTGAACAGGTAGTCCCATGCCGGGTCATGCGCAGCTGCAGCCGGGAAGCCGGCCAGCACGAAGCGCTCGAAGAACCAGGTGGTGTGCGCCAGGTGCCATTTGCTGGGGCTGGCATCGGCCATGCTCTGCAGCATCGCGTCTTCAGCGCTGAGAGGGGCCGCCAGCTGCACGCTACGGTCGCGCACGTGGGCAAACCGGCGGGCGAGATCACGCTGCGGGGCAGCGACGGCGGTGGCTACGCTGTCCATGCCGTCAGCATCGGCGGCGGCGGGTGAGTGCGATGTCATGGTTCGACGTCAACGCGTTCACAAGCGTGACCGCGCCGCATTCAAGAAGCCGGCGCGAACGCCGCTAACGGCAGTGCTGCGGCCGCGTCGTCCCGCGCTGGAATTCCTGCTTGCCCCTGCATCCGCTCCGCCAGCCTGCGCATTACCTGTTCGTGCTGCCCGCCGTGCTGGTCGCACTGCTGCTGTGGACGGCACTGGGCATCGAAGACGTTGCCAGCCCGGCCCAGCGCATCCTGCCGTGGCTGCTGGCCAGCCTTGGCGCCGGGCTGGCCCTGCTCTACCACCAGGTGCGTGCGCTGTGCCTGTTGCTGCTGGTAGCGGTGGTGTTCGCGCTGCTGCACCAGGACGTGGGTGGCTACCTGCGCAGTGGCCATGTCACCGCCCTGACCCCGCTGCGCTTCCATGCCATTTCGGCCTGGTTGCCGCTGTTGTTCGCCGGACTGGCGTTGTGGCCGGAGCGTGGACGCCGACGCCAGGACCTGTTGCTGCGCGGCGTGGTCTGCGGCCTGGCGCTTGCCGTCTTCCTGCTGCTGGCAGCACAGCAGCCGAGCGGCATGCACGACCTGCTGTCGAACCGACACCTGCGCTGGATTCCAGCCGAATGGAACGCGCTGGCGCAGGTGCCGGCCCTGCTGTTCCTGCTGGCCACCGCTGCGTTGGGCTGGCAGGCGTGGCGGCATCCGCGGCCATTGCACACCGCGATGCTGCTGGCCCTGCTCTGCCTGTGGTGGATGCTGCCGCGGATTTTCCTGCAACCGGTGCTGTTGCCGGCACTGAGCAGTGCTGCCCTGCTGCTGATGCTGGGTGCGATGCTGCAGGAGTCCTTCCACATGGCCTTCCGCGATGAACTGACCGGCCTGCCGGGGCGCCGCGCGTTCAACGAGACCGTGCAGCGGGCACGCGGCACCTACAGCATCGCAATGGTGGATGTGGACCACTTCAAATCGTTCAACGACACCCATGGCCACGACACCGGCGACGATGTACTTCGCCTGGTGGCCTCGCGGCTGTCGCGGGTAGGCGACGGTGGTCGCGCGTTCCGCTATGGCGGCGAGGAGTTCGCCGTGGTGTTCCTGGACCGCCCGGCGGCGGCCTGTGTCGATGCCGTGGAAGCACTGCGGCAGAGCATCGAGGCCACCCGCATGCAGCTGCGCGACCGCAGTACCCGCAGCCGCGATGACGACACCGGCCGCCAGCAGCGCGGCCGCGGCGGCAGCGGCCAGGTGGTGCAGGTGACGGTGAGCATCGGTCTGGCCGACAGCCGCGAGAACCCGCGGCCGGCGGCGGTGATCAAGGCGGCCGACCAGGCGCTGTACCTGGCCAAGGACGGCGGCCGCAACCAGGTGCACGCGCACGCCGGCCAGCGCGTGCTGGCCGTGCGCGGCGGCTGAGGCTCAGACCGCGTCGAGGTAGTACCAGCGGCCGTCGATGCGCAGGAAGCGGCTATGTTCGGTCATTTTCACCGCACTGCCGCCGCCGATGCGGTAGCGCGCGGTGAAGCGCACGTCCGCGCTGTCCTCGCCGGTGGGCGTGTGCTCGTGCACGGTCAGGCCCAGCCAATGCGTGCGCTGGCCGGGTGCTTCGTCCAGAGACAGCTCGGCGGGACGGGTGTCCGGGTGCCAGGTCTGGCGCAGGTAATCGGCAAGGCCACGCACATACGCGCTGTAGCGCGAACGCATCAGGCGCTCGGCATCCGGTGCGGCCTCGCCGGCATGGAAGCGCCCACAGCAGGCGGCATAGTCGGCGGCCAGGCCGCAGGGACAGGGATCGGCGGGTTGTCGGCTCATGCCGGCATTGTCGCCGGGTTGCACGGATTGATCCACGCGTGGCACAGGCCAGTTGCAGCAGGACAGGCGTATGCTGTCGCGCCCTCACCTTGAATGATCGCCGTGCTGGAACTGGTTCCCCCTGAGTTGTGGTGGCTGGTGGTGATCGCCTTCATCGCCGGCCTGGTGGATGCCGCCGTCGGTGGCGGTGGCCTGGTGCAGCTGCCCGGCCTGTTCACGGTGCTGCCGCAGCAGACGCCGGCAATGCTGTTCGGTACCAACAAGTTCAGTTCGATGTTCGGCACCGGCGCGGCGGCCTGGCGCTATGCGCGCAATGTGCGCTTCCCGTGGAAGCCGGTGCTGTTCGCGGCCGGCACCGCCTTCATCTTCTCGTTCGCCGGGGCCACGGCGGTGAGCCTGCTGCCCAAGGATGCGGTGCGCCCGCTGGTGCTGGTGCTGCTGATCGCGATGCTGGCCTACACGCTGTGGAAGAAGGACTTCGGTGCGCTGCACCGGCCGCAGGAAATCGGCCGCCGCGAGCTGGTGATCGCGCTGGCGATCGGTGCGGCGATCGGTTTCTACGATGGCTTCTTCGGGCCGGGCACCGGCAGTTTCCTGATCTTCCTGTTCGTGCGCTTCTTCGGGCTGGATTTCCTGCGTGCATCGGCCGCATCGAAGGTGGTGAACCTGGCGACCAATGTGGCGGCGATCTCGTTCTTCGTGCCGACCGGCAACATCCTGTGGCTGTTCGCGCTGCCGATGGCGGCGGCCAACATCATCGGCTCGGTGGTCGGCACGCGGCTGGCGCTGAAGGGCGGCACGCCGTTCATCCGCAAGCTGTTCGTGGGGCTGGTGGTGGTGCTGATCGCACGGATGGCGTGGGATACGTTCCGCGGTGCGTGAATGAGCGTCATGCCACGGTAGGTGCCAACCTTGGTTGGCACGTTGTTTCCGGTCGCGAAGAGCAGCCGAGCATGGCTCGGCTCTACGGGTCGCTGGACCGAGGCGGTCAGGCCTCGGCTTCTTCCGGTTCGTTGGCCTGCTGGCGGCTGCGCTCGGGCAGCTTCAGGCGCTTGCCTTCTTCGTCGTACTCGATGAGCAGCACGCCGGAGTCGTGGCGGCCGCTGATCTCGACGAAGCAGGCGCCACCGATGAACGGTTCCAGCGTCATCACCGATTTCAGCGGGGTGGCGACCACCATCTGGAAGCCGAAGTTGTCGAAGATGTTCATCGCCAGCGCGGTGAACTCGTTGTCGGCCTTGTCGAAGGCCTCGTCGAGCACCACCGCGGCATAGCTGGGCAACTGGCTGTCGGCACCGCCGAGCTGGTAGCGCAGGGCTGCCGCCAGGCAGGTGGTGGCCAGCTTCTGGCGCTGGCCACCGGACTTGCCGGCGCCGCTGCGGTAGATCTCGACCTGCTGGCGCGTTTCCGCATCCAGCTCGACGCCGATGAACTCCACGTGCATGCGCACGTCCAGCACCAGCTCGCGCCAACGCTTGTCCTCGCCTTCCTGCGAGCCCAGGCGGTTGACCAGCTGGCGCAGCACGGTGAACTGCGATTCGGCCAGCTCGCGCTGCTCGGTCTGCTGTTGCGACAGCACCTCGCGCAGCTGCAGATGGAACTCGCCGACTTCCGGCAGGCGGCGGTCGCTCAGCTCGATGGTCAGCAGCGTTCCGCGGTTGAACGGCACCTGTTCCAGGCTGGCGTTCACTTCGTCCAGGCGCTGGCCGATCGACTTGCGGGCCTCTGCACTGTGGCGCTGCAGGGCCAGCAGGTTGTTCTTGCTCTGGTTCTGCAGCAGGTCGAAGAAGCGTTCTTCGTGCTGCGGCAGGCCATCACGCTCCAGGCGTTCGAGGCGGGCGAGGAAGTCCTCGGCCGAAGCCACCGAGACGGTGAAGTCACCCGATTCTTCCGGCCACTGCTGGATGAAGCGGCGGAAGCAGCCGATCAGCTGGTTCTCGATGCGGTTGAGGTCCTGCTGCGAGGACGACAGCTGCTCGTTCAGCGCGTTGCTGACCTGGCGCATGTGCGCTTCCAGCGTTTCCAGGCTGAGCGGGCCCTGCTCCTGCAGGCGCTCGGAAAGACCCGCTTCCTGCTCCTGGGCCAGGCTCGGCAGCACCAGTGCACGGCTCTGCTGGCGCGCGCGGTCGAGGCGATCACGCTCCTTGACCAGCTGGCCACGCTCGACGCGGACGTCTTCATAGGTACGACGCGACTGCTCGATGTCGGCGCGCACGGCGTCGATCTGCGTGGCCAGCTTGGCGAGGTCGGCATTGCCTTCGCGCAGGTCGCGAAGGGTGGCCTCGATATCGCTCAGGCGCTGCTGCGGGGCGGCGATGTCGATCTCGTTCCAGCTGATGCTGACCAGTTCGTGGCAGGCCAGGCGACGCTCATTGTCGCGGTCACGCTGGCCGCGCAGGCGCGCGATGTCGGTCTCGCAGCCGGCGATGCGCTTGGCCAGTTCCTGGGCTTCGCGCTCGAAGGCGCCCACCTTGTCGTGGTTGTTGAAGCCGAGGATCCAGCGGCGGCGGTCGCCTACCGCGCTGCGGTCGTCCTTCTCGAAGCGGTCGCCCGGATGCTTGACCTGGCCTTCGCGGGTGATGCCGCGGTCGACGTTGCGCAGCTGCTTGGCATCCACGCACTCGTAGTCGAAGCGCTTGCCGAGCTCGCGGCGCAGCCAGCTTTCGAACACGTGCTCGCGCAGTTCCAGCTTGTGCAGCAGCGACTTCGCCGACGGTTCGCGCGCGAACGCATCATCGTTGCGGCGCACGCGGTAGTAGGTGAAGCGCATGCCCAGGTGGGTACGGTTCACCCACTCGGCGACGTCGTTGTAGTGCTTGTCATCGACCAGCAGCGACAGCGCGAAACCGCCCAGCACGCGCTCGATGGCGCCCTGCCAGCCCTGCTCTTCCGAGCGGACCTGGATCAACTCGCCGACGAACGGCAGCGCCGCTTCGGCAATGCCGGTTTCCTCGGCCAGGCGCGCGCGCAGCTTCTGCATCGGCGCCGGGATGTTGGACGGCGTGCGCTGCATCGCCTCCAGCTCGCTGCGCACTTCGCCGAAGCGGCGCTCGTCATCGCGCTTGCCACCGAGGCGATCGCTGATCGCATCGTCCAGTGCCGCCGAGGCGCGCTGGCGGTCCTGCAGTTCGTTCTGCGCACGCTCGACCAGTTCGGCAAAGCCGTGCGCATCGTCGGGCAGTTCGGCCTGCAGCTGCTGTGCCGCTTCCTGGGCCTGGTCACGCTTGGCCTGGCGGCGGTCGCGCTCGGCCTCGGCACGGCCCTGCTCGCGTTCCAGTTCCTCGATGCGCTCACCGCCCTGCTGGCGGCGCTGCAGTTCCAGTTCGGCCAGGCGCTCGGTGTGGTTGTCCAGCGCGGCGCGGCGCTGGGCTTCCTCGCCTAGCAGGCCACGGTCACGCACGTCCATCTCGCGCAGGCGCGCTTCGATCAGCGCCTGGCGGCGGCTTTCG
Source organism: Stenotrophomonas sp. Sm6012 (assembly GCF_030985895.1). Lineage (NCBI taxonomy): Bacteria > Pseudomonadati > Pseudomonadota > Gammaproteobacteria > Lysobacterales > Lysobacteraceae > Stenotrophomonas > Stenotrophomonas sp. Sm6012. The sequence goes on from NZ_JAPTFX010000121.1 coordinate 12,324, forward strand.
CGGAAGCTGTCGACGCCGAGCTTAAGCGCTTCGTCGTCGCCGCGCTGGCGGTGCATTTCCTTCAGATCGTTGTAGTACGCGCGTGCCGGCAGCAGGGTTTCCACCTGGCGGCGCGCGGTGACCACCGCCTGGTGCGCGCCATCGAGCTCGGCGAAGTCGCTGACCAGGCGCTCGGCCGCGTCGAAGGTCTTCGGCGTGTCGAGCATGAAATCGCGCAGGAAGACGTTGAGGTCGCCCAGGTTCTTCGCCGACTGCGTCTTGTGCAGCAGGCGCAGCGCCATCTCGTTGTCGATGCCGAGCAGGTCGCGGAAGCGCTCGGCGTAGCCGGAGAAGGTGTCGAAGTGGTGCAGGTCGGACAGCTTCTGCTTGAGCTTGCGCAGGTCCAGGTCGAACCCACCGAGATCCTTGGCGATGTCGAACGGGCGCTCGGCGATCATGTAGTGCTTGCGCACGTCGCCGGCCGAGGTGCCGTTGCCGGAGATCCACAGCAGGCGCACCAGGCTGACCACGCGGCCATCACCGGCGCGGTACTCCAGCACCAGCGCGGTCCAGGTCGCGCCCTTGCGCAGGTACTGGGTGGCGATTTCGCCGGTGCCGCTGTCCTGCTGGTCGGCCCACGCGCCACGCACGTAGGACACCAGGTTGCGGTCGCGGCCACTGCGCTCGGCTTCACGCGCGGCGGCGTTGAAGTCGACGATGGCCGGCGGCGTCAGCAGCGCGGACATGGCATCGAGCAGGGTCGACTTGCCCGAGCCGGAACGGCCGACGAACAGGAAGCCCCGCTCGGCGATCGGTACTTCGGTCAAACCGTTGAAGGTGCCCCAGTTGTGCACCTGCAGGCGGCGCATGCGGAACTGCTGCAGGCGCGGGTCCGGCAGGCCTTCGTTGAACAGGGCGGGAGTGTGCTTGGAGATAGCCATGCGATGGTCGGGTCTCTCAGGCCTCGGCGGCCGGGGTTTCGCGCAGCTGGCGGTAGACCGCCGAAAGCTGGGACACGTCTTCGGCGGAGAACAGCAGTTTCAACGCCGGCGAGACTTCGTGGCGGTCTTCCTGGCCGCTGAGGCGGGTCAGGATGTGGTTGTCCTTCATCTTCTGCACCGCCGAGGCGACGCGGCGATTGAAGCCGGCGCGATCGGTGGACAGGTTCTTCTCGTAGATGGCCAGCGCTTCGGCCATCTCGGCGTCGGCGACCACCGCGCGGTTGCCGCGCGCATCGGCCTCGGCCAGCTGCTGGCGCAGGAACAGCAGCAGCACCGAGTCGATGAAGGTCAGCGGCGAGGTGCGCAGCAGCACAGGCGCATCCACGTCTTCGGTATCGGCCTGGCGGGTGAAGGCCACGCCGCTGTCGCGGTCGAGCACCAGTTCCAGGAACAGGTCGGCCAGCGCGGAACGGATGGCGGCTTCGCTGCGGATCAGCGCCGGCCACAGCTTGGCGTGGCGCAGCTGGTCGATGCTGGGGCCGATCAGCAGCTGGCACAGCGCGCGACGCGCATCCAGCGGCAGGCGCCCGGTATCGCCCAGGTAGTACACGTCGTTGCCACGGCGGGGCTGCGCCACGGCCGCCACCGGCTCGGCTTCGTAGGCGTCTTCCACCACGTCCGCCTGCGGTGCGTCGATGGGATCTTCATGCCAGCTCATGGCGTCTCTCCTGGGTGAACCAAACCAGCGGGATGCGGGCGCGACGGATCTGGCCGTCGCCACCACGCCATTGCGCGAGCTCCTGCTCGCCGGCGACCACGTTGCCGAAGCGCGTGCCCAGCGACAGGTAGCCAATGACACTGCCCAGGCCCTGCGGCGCTTCGCGCTGCGACAAAGCCTGGGCGATGCTGAGCCGCGGCTGTGCATCGAGCAGGTCGTGCAGGTCACGACGCAGGGTACGGAAGTCGATCTCGGACGATGCCACCAGATCACCCACGCTCTCCAGGCTGATCGCAGCGGCGTCGTTGTACTCGACATTGCCATCGACCTGGGCACTGCGCGGATCATGCAGCTTCCACTGCGACCACGAGCGCAGGCGGCTGGTGGTCAGCTGCAGGTCGCGGCCGATGCCGCGCTGTGCGGGAAACTCATCGCGCAGTGCCAGCGCTTCGGACTGCGCCTGCTTCAACAATTGATTGAGGCGGCGCTGTTCGAGGTAGCCACGGCTCTGCACGAAACCGCGCAGGCTGCGCGCGAAGTTCTGCAGTACGTCGTGCACTTGGCCGCCACGCTCGAGCATGGTGCTGGTGAAACCACGCAGGAAATTGCGTTCGTTGCGGTCCAGGCGTCGCGCAAAGCCGCGTGCCAGCACGGCTTCCAGCGCGGCATCGAGCTGGGCGCTCTGTTCGGCGTCGTTGAGCAGGCGCCAGAAGGCCTGGAAACTGCGCCCGGCATCGCTCTCGCCGATCACGTCCACGCCCTCGAACAGCTGCGACAGCACATCGCCGCGCTCGCCCTCGTCATCGATGATGCGTTCGCGGAAATCGCGGTTGAGCTGCTCGAAGTCGTCGCGCACGCGGCGGAAGTCTTCGGTCAGTTCGTCGGCCAGGCCGATGATCTGGCGCGCGCGTTCCAGCGCGCGCTTGCCGTCCAGCGCGATCACGCGGCCAGCACCGACGCGGGCGATCTCGGCGTCGATGCGATCACGCTCGTCGCGCAACGCCGACAGGCGCGCGTCCGGATCGGATTCGGTCTGCGCCGCCAGCTGCGAGAGCTGTTCGATGACCAGCGCCAGGCGGCTTTCGGTGGCCGCCACGCGGGCCTGCTCGAGGCCATCGGCGAAGCGGATCGCCTGCAGCGCCGCGGTCGACAGTTCGTACTGTTCCTGGTCGGCACCCTCGGGCAGGCGGCGTTCCAGCCAGCCCT
>NZ_JAPTFX010000122.1:0-15123 GCF_030985895.1 Stenotrophomonas sp. Sm6012
GTCCCGGCGCCCGGGGGAATCACTTCGGAGCGAGGCGGGTAGCGCCGTCCAGGCGGATGGTCTCGCCATTGAGATAGGTGTTGCCGAGGATGAAGCCGACCAGGCTGGCGAAGTCTTCCGGCTTGCCCAGGCGCGACGGGAACGGGATCGAGGCGGCCAGCGACTGCTGCACGGCTTCGGGCATGCCGTCGACCATCGGCGTCCAGAACACGCCCGGCGCAATCGTGTTGACGCGGATGCCGAAGCGCGACAGTTCGCGCGCCATCGGCAGCGTCATCGAGACCACGCCGCCCTTGCTGGCGGCATACGCGGCCTGGCCGATCTGGCCTTCATAGGCGGCGATGCTGGCGGTGTTGATGATCACGCCGCGCTCGCCGTCGGTGCCGGCCTCGTTGTGCTGCATGCGGTTGGCCGCGGCCTTGGCCACGTTGAAGCTGCCGACCAGGTTGACCATCACCGTGCCCTGGAAGCCGGCCAGCGGCATCGGGCCCTCTTTGCCCAGCACGCGACCGGCGCCGAGGATGCCGGCGCAGTTCATCGCTACGTTCAGGCCACCGAGGAAATCGTGGGCCTGGTCGATGGCGGTGGCCACGGCCGCCTCATCGCTGACGTTGACGTTGAAATAGCGGGCCTTGTCGGCACCCAGTCCGGCAACGGCGGCTGCGCCCTTGTCGTCGTTGAGGTCGAACAGGGCCACCTTGCCGCCCTGGGCGACGAGGTGCTGGGCCACGGCCAGGCCGAGGCCGGAGACGCCGCCCGTGATCACGGCACGTACGGAAGACAGCTGCATTGAACGGTCCTGCAGGTTCGAGAACCGCCGATTCTAACGGAAGCCACGACCGTCGCTGTTGTGCACTGCGCCGCCTGGCGGCGCGGTGCGGCGGTCAGCCGGCGGCGGCCAGCGCCTGGCCGGTGCGGCTGGCGGTGGCGCGGCCGAGCAGGCCGGCCAGCCAGCGGCCGGTCTCGGCCAGTGCCGGCAGGTCCACGCCGCTGTCCAGGCCGAGGCCCTGCAGCAGGTAGACCACGTCTTCGCTGGCCACATTGCCGCTGGCGCCCTTGGCATACGGGCAGCCCCCGGCGCCGGACACCGCGCTGTCGACCACGCGCACACCTTCCTCCAGGCAGGTGGCGATGTTGGCGATGGCCTGGCCGTAGGTGTCGTGGAAGTGCACGGCCAGCGCCGCCATCGGAATCTCGGCGGCGACCGCCTGCAGCATCGCCCGTGCCTTGCGCGGGGTGCCGACGCCGATGGTGTCACCCAGCGAGATTTCGTAGCAGCCCATCTGGTGCAGGGCACGGGCCACGCGCACCACGTCGGCCAGCGGCACCTCGCCCTGGTAGGGGCAGCCGAGCACGGTGGACACATAGCCGCGCACACGCACGCCATCGGCGGCAGCACGGCGCAGGATCGGCTCGAAACGGGCCAGCGACTCGTCGATGCCGGCATTGGTGTTGGTGCGGTTGAATGCCTCGGAGGCGGCGGTGAACACTGCCACTTCCTCCACGCCGACCGCGCGCGCACGGTCGTAGCCCTGTTCGTTCGGCACCAGTACCGGGTAATGGATGCCGGGCTTGCGCTGGATACCGGCATAGACCTCGGCGGCGTCGGCCAGCTGCGGGATCCACTTCGGGCTGACGAAGCTGGTCGCCTCGATGCTGCGCAGGCCGGTGGCCGACAGGCGGTTGATCAGTTCGATCTTGTCGGCGGTGGACACCGACTGCTTTTCATTCTGCAGGCCGTCACGCGGGCCGACCTCGACGATGCGGACGTAGTCGCTCATGCCTGTACCTCGGAGCCGGGGCGGTGGCAGACCGCTTCGATGTTGTTGCCGTCCGGGTCGAGCACGAAGGCGCCGTAATAATCCGGGTGGTACCACGGGCGCAGGCCCGGGGCGCCATTGTCGCGGCCGCCGGCGGCGAGGGCGGCGGCATGGAAGGCGTCCACCTGCGCGCGGCTGGCGCAGGCGAAGGCCACGTGCACGCCGTGGCTGGCGGTGCCGCCATTGCCGAGCCAGAAGAACGGCTTGCCGTCGCTACCGAAACCGATGTGGTCGTGGGCGCCGGTCTGTTCGGCAGTCACTTCCATCACCACGCCGATCTGCAGCGGCGCCAGCGCCTGCAGGAAAAAGGCTTTGCTGCGCGCCAGGTCGGCGCTGGTCAAACCAAGATGATCGAGCATGTTCAGGCTTCCGTGACCCAGTGGGGGGCGCGCTTGTCGAGGAACGCGCCCAGGCCTTCCTGGCCCTCGGCGGAGACCCGCAGGCGCGCGATCAGCGCGGCATTATCCCGATCCAGCGCGTCGCGATCATGGCTGTCGCGGACCTGCCGGACCAGCTGCTTGGCGGTGGACGAGGCGATCGGGCCGGCCTTGTCGAGCAGGGCCAGCTGGCGTTCCAGTGCCTCGTCCAGGCGCTCGGGCTCGACCACCTGGTGGACCAGGCCGATGCGCAGCGCGGTATCGGCGTCGAAGTGCTCGCCGGTGGCGAACCAGCGCCGGGCCTGGCGCGGGCCGATGGCCTCGATCACGTAGGGCGAGATCACCGCCGGCAGCAGGCCGAGGCGGCTTTCGGTCAGGCCGAAGCGGGCCGAGGTGCTGGCGATGGCGATGTCGCAGCAGGCGACCAGGCCGACACCGCCGCCGAAGGCGGCGCCATGGACCCGGGCCAGGGTCGGCTTGGGCAGCTCGTCCAGGGTGCGCATCAGTCGCGCCAGCGCCAGCGAATCCTCGCGGTTGTCGGCCTCGCTGGCGGCCGCCATGCCACGCATCCACTGCATGTCGGCGCCGGCCGAGAAGGAGGCGCCGTGGCCGGCCACCACCACCGCGCGGACCGCATCATCGCGGCCGGCGGCTTCCAGCGCCGCAGTCAGCCGCGCGATCAGGCTGGCGTCAAAGGCGTTGTGCAGCTCCGGCCGGTTCAGCCAAAGGGTGAGGACGGCGCCACGGCGCTCGATCTGCAAAGCATCGTTCATGGGATTCCAGGGTCACTCCATACCTGTATGGATCATAGCGGGCCATTGGTCATGGGCCATGACGCGACGCGGGAATGTTAGAATCGAGAACCATTTACATCCAGCAGAGATTACGCTAGATGACGCTGTCCGAACTGCCGCTGCACACCTCGGCCGTGGTCGAATCCGTGCAGGACCTGCATGCCAACGATGCCATTGCCCGTCGCCTGCGCGAGCTGGGTTTCGTCAAGGGCGAGGAAGTGCGCCTGGTGGCCAAGGGTCCGGTAGGCGGGGAGCCGCTGCTGGTGCAGGTCGGGTTCACCCGGTTCGCGCTGCGCATCAGTGAAGCCAAGCGCGTCGTGGTTGACGCCGCCAGCCAGGAACGACGTGCATGACCGCTACTGCCTCTACCGCCCCCCTGCGCGTCGCGCTGGTCGGTAACCCGAACAGTGGCAAGACCGCCCTGTTCAACCAGCTGACCGGCAGCCGGCAGAAGGTCGCCAACTACACCGGCGTCACCGTCGAACGCAAGGAAGGCCGCCTGCGCGCGCCGTCCGGTCGTGAATTCGCGGTGCTCGACCTGCCGGGCGCGTACAGCCTGCAGCCGGCCAGCCTGGACGAGGCGATCACCCGCGACCTGTGCCGCGGCTTCTACCCGGGCGAAGCCGCACCGGACGTGCTGCTGTGCGTGATCGATGCCACCAACCTGCGCTTGCACCTGCGCTTCGCGCTGGAGCTGCGCGAGCTGGGCAAGCCGATGGTGGTGGCGCTGAACATGGTCGATGCCGCCCAGCGCCGCGGCATCCAGGTGGACGTGGCTGCGCTGGAGCGCGAGCTGGGCGTGCCGGTGGTGGAAACCGTGGCGGTGCGGAAGCAGGGTGCCAAGGCACTGGTCGAGCGCCTCGATGCGATGGTGCCGCACCTGGATGCACCGGTGCCGGGCCCGGAAGGCGGCATCGACTACCACGCCAAGGTGCGCCAGATCCTGTCGGTGGCAGTGCGCATGCCGGCACGTACCGCCAAGATCGATGACGCGCTGGACCGCTGGCTGCTGCACCCGGTGTTCGGCCTGGTCAGCCTGGCGGTGGTGATGTTCCTGATTTTCCAGGCGGTCTACGCCTGGGCAACGCCGCTGATGGATGCCATCGAGGCCGGCTTCGCCTGGCTCGGCGCCTTCGTCGGCAGCGTGCTGCCGGAAGGGCCGCTGGCCAGCCTGCTGACCGACGGCATCATCGCCGGCGTCGGCGGCGTGGTGGTGTTCCTGCCGCAGATCCTGATCCTGTTCTTCTTCATCCTGGTGCTGGAAGAGTCCGGCTACCTGCCGCGCGCGGCCTTCCTGCTCGACCGCATGATGGCGGCCGCCGGCCTGTCCGGCCGCTCGTTCATCCCGCTGCTGTCCAGCTTCGCCTGTGCGGTGCCGGGCATCATGTCCACCCGCAGCATCCAGGACCCGCGCGACCGCCTGGCCACGATCCTGGTGGCACCGCTGATGACCTGCTCGGCGCGCCTGCCGGTGTATGCGCTGCTGATTGGTGCGTTCATCCCGCAGAAGACCGTGTGGGGCGTGTTCAACCAGCAGGGCCTGGTCCTGTTCGGCCTGTATGCGGCCGGCATCCTCAGTGCGCTGGCGATGTCGTGGATCATGAAGAAGTGGCGCCGCGACAAGAGCGAGCATCCGCTGATGCTGGAGCTGCCGTCGTACCGCCTGCCGCATGTGCGCGACCTGGCGGTGGGCCTGTACGAGCGCGGCATGATCTTCCTCAAGCGCGTCGGCGGCATCATCCTGGCGCTGACCATCCTGCTGTGGGTGCTGCTGTCGTTCCCGGCGGCTCCGGTGGGCGCCACGATGCCGGCCATCGACTACAGCTACGCCGGCCAGATCGGCCACGCGATGGCGGTGTTCTTCGCGCCGCTGGGCTTCAACTGGCAGATCTGCATCGCGCTGATCCCGGGCCTGGCCGCGCGCGAAGTGGCCGTGTCCTCGCTGGCCACCGTGTATGCGCTGTCGGCGGCCGATGACGATGCCGCCAGCCAGGCGCTGACCCCGCTGATCAGCGACGGCTGGTCGCTGGCCACTGCATTGTCGCTGCTGGTCTGGTACATCTACGCCCCGATGTGCATCTCGACGCTGGCCACCATCAAGCGCGAGACCAATTCGTGGAAGACGATGGCCTTTTCGGCGTTCTACCTGTTCGCCGCGGCCTACGTGGCGGCCCTGATCACCTACCAGGTGACCCGGGCGCTGGGAGGCGGCTGATGGACAGCGGATTGCTGCTGCAATACCTGATCATCGCGGTGGCCGTGCTGGTCAGTGCCTGGGTGGTGTTGAAGAAGCAGTTCCCGGGCACCGTGCGCAGGGTGCGCGGCGCGCTGGCGCTGGCCTTGCTGAAGCCGGGCCGCGCCGCCTGGCTGCAGGGGCTGGGGCGGAAGATCGCGCCGCCGGCGACGGGCGGCGGTGGCGCATGTGGCGGTTGCGACAGCTGCGGGCCGACCAAGAAGTAGCGTCGGGCTTGCTCGACGGCGGGCGCCCGGTGGGCGCGAACTTCACCCGATGGGTGCGAGCTTCACCCCGTGGGTGTGAACTTCGCCCGGTGGGTGTGAACTTCGCCCGGTGGGTGCGAACCTTGGTTCGCACGCTTCCCGGGTTCAGACCTCCCTGCGGATGAGCGCGCGGAAGTTTCCGTCCCGATTCAATCGCCGCACCGACTCGCGGTTTCCGTGGGCTTCCGCGAATCCCGCCACATCGGCAAGGGCACCGAGCAGCAGGCCTTTCAGCGCATCACGATTGCCGGCCTCCAGCAGATCATCCAGATCCTGCTGGATGAATGCCCGGCGCAGGCCGGGCGTCTCTTCGATCCGCCAGTCGACATGCGGGGTGGGAATGCTGGAGCGGTACCTGAACGCAGTTTCCAGGTCGGAAGGCGCAAGCGGATACTCAAGCAGCTCTGGAAAGTAGAGCCCGGCATTCACATAGAAGCCCCGGTGTTCGCTGCCGCGTTGGTGATTCACGACAAGCAGGGCGCCCTCCAGCAGCCGGTAGCGGGTGGTGGTGGTCCCGGCAAAGCCTGTCTTCCTTGCGCATCTGCTGAAGACCGTCGCGGATTTCATGGGGCCCGCCTGGGCTGGAGGAAGGGCCCACAGCCTTGTCGCGCCGTGCGCGAGGGTCAATTGGCAAACGCGACACGCGCAACGAGCGCCCCAGGTGGGTGCGAACCTTGGTTCGCACGCCTTGCCCATGGCGTGGACCTACCTGGCGCGGGAACCCAGCTCCGCTGCCAGCGCCAGCCACCTGCTGCGCTGCGCCGGCGTGCTGCTGCGTACCGCGCCGAGCCGGCTGACCCGTACCGGGCGGATGCCGCAGAATTCCAGGATGGTGGCGCGGATCTGCGCAATGCCGGGATCGCGGTAGATCCAGCGGTAGTACCAGGGCGGTGTGTCCAGGGTGGTGATCACCCGCGCGCTGCGGCCGGCCAGTAGTCGGTCCCACCACACTGAATCGCGCCGGTAGCGGAAGGCGTACCCCGGCAGCAGCACGCGGTCGAAGAAGCCCTTCAGCAACGCCGGCATCGCGCCCCACCAGGTGGGATAGACCAGCACCAGATGGTCACAGGCTTCGATCGCAGCGGCCGCGTCCTGCAGGTCGGCTTCCAGCGGCTGGACTTGCCGGTAGCCATGCCGCAGTACCGGATCGAACTCGAGTTCACCCAAGGCGATCAGGCGTACCCGGTGGCCGGCATTTTCGGCGGCGGTGGCGTAGCGCTGGGCGAGGGCGCCGCACAGGCTGTCACGGTCGGGATGGCCGAGCAGGATCAGGATGGAACGGGACACGGCAACCTCGGACAATGGAAAGTGCGCGAGGGTGGGCTATGCCCCTGGGGCAGAGTCAAACGCCGGCGGAGCAGCCGGTGGGCTGCAGGACGCAGTCGCCATTGCCGGAGCGCAGCCACTGCCGTAGTTCGTCGCTGACCTGCAGCAGGGCCCGATCGACCTGTTCCAGCCGTGCGCGCTCACGGGCAATGTGGCTGCGCTGCTGCTCCAGCAGGGCCAGTACGGCCGGCCAGTCGAGCCGCCCATCGCGGCCCTGCAGCCGCGAGACCGCCGCCAGAGTGATGCCCAGTGCCAGCGCCTGGCGGATCAGCTGCACCCAGGCTACGTCCTGTTCGCTGTAATCGCGATAACGGTTCAGGCGCGGCACCGGTGGCAGCAGGCCGCGCGCTTCGTACAGGCGGATGGCCTTTGCGCTGGCGCCGGTCAGGCGGCTGACCTCGGAGATGCGCATCGGTTCAGTCCCGCACCAGCCCGCCATCGACCACCAGGTTCTGGCCGGTCACCGCGCGCGACCAGGGGCTGGCGAAGAACAGTGCCGCATCGGCGAACTCGGCCGGGGTGGTGACGCTGCGCAGCGGGGTGTTGGCGGCGATGTAGTCGAACACCGCCTCGGGCGTGGCAGCGCTGGCATCGGTGGTGCGCAGCAGGCCGCCGGACAGCATGTTGACGGTGATGCCATGCGGGCCGAGGTCGCCAGCCAGGGTGCGGGTCAGTGACAGCAGCGCGGCCTTGGCGGCGGTGTAGTCGTGGTAGGGCACGACCGGGTTCTGGAACAGGTTGGTGCCGATGTTGATGACGCGGCCGAAACGGCGTGCCTGCATGCCGGGCAGGGCGGCCTGCACGGTGTTGAGCGCGCCACGCACGCTGCCCTCGAACTGGGCCTGGAAGGCTGGCCAGCAGATATTGGCGGCGCTGTCGCGCGCATCGCCATTGAACGAGAAGCTCGCCAGCGCGTTGTTGACCACGGTGGTGACGCCCTGGCCGAAGTGCGCCAGCGCCTGCTGCAGCATGGCGTCCACCTGGGCGCGGTCGGTGACGTCGGCCGGCAGCGCGATCGCCTGTCCGCCCAGCTCGGCAGCCAGGGCCCGTGCGGTGGCCTCGCTGCGGTGATGGTTCACGATGACGCGCGCACCCTGCGCGGCGAAGGCGCGGGCAATGTGCGTGCCAAGGCCGCGGCCGGCGCCGGTGACCAGCACCAGTTGTTCGCTGATCTGCATGGTGGAACTGCCATCCATTGCGTGAGAGGGCATGCAGCGTAGCAGCGATGGCGCTTGCCGGAGCGGGTGCGCTGCCGCTAGCCTGCGGGCATGAACCAGACTCCCCTGCGATTGCTCATTCACGGCGCCTCCGGGCGCATGGGTCAGGCCCTGCTGCGGCTGGCCGCTGAACACCCCGAAACCCTGCAGATCGTGGCGGCGGTGACCGGCCGCGCGCCGGCCCAGCGCGTGGTCGACGGCGTGCCGTTCTTTGCCGCCAGCGAGCTGCCCGGCGCGCCGGTGTTCGATGTGGCGATCGACTTCAGCCTGCCCGAGGGTTTCGACCCGATGCTGGCGCTGTGCGTGGAGCGGGGCGCAGGCCTGGTGTCGGGCACCACCGGCATCTCCAGTACGCAGCGCCAGGCGCTGGAGGCGGCGGCAGCGAAGATCCCGCTGGTCTGGGCTTCGAACTTCAGCCTGGGCGTGGCGGTGCTGGACGAGCTGGTCGAGCGCGCCGCACAGGCGCTGGCCGGCTGGGACTGTGACATCGTCGAATCGCACCACACCCAGAAGAAGGACGCGCCGTCGGGTACCGCGCTGACCCTGGGGGCGGCCGCGCAGCGGGGTGGGGCGCAGCCGCACTACGCCAGCCTGCGTGCCGGCGATATCGTCGGCGAGCATCTGGTGCAGTTCACCGGCCCCGGTGAGCGCATCGAGCTGGTGCACCGCGCCACCAACCGCGACATTTTTGCCCGCGGCGCGCTGTTCGCCGCCCGCCAGCTGCATGGCCGGGCGGCCGGCAACTACCGGGTGCGGGACCTGCTGGACGGCCCCCGGTAACGGTCCAGGTCGATGGTAGATGCCAACCTTGGTTGGCAGGCTTTCCGGGAAGCGCCAACCAAGGTTGGCGTCTACCAGGGTCATGGCGGCCCCGCATACGCCGCCGGATTGAAATGAATGCGCAATCGCCTGTTCATGAACAGCGATAACCGCTGGCGCGAGCGCCCCGGCAGCGCTACAATTCGCACTCGCCGAATCACGAAAGCCGGACCGGTCCCAGACCGTACGTCCGCGCTTTTTTGCAACCGGATTTCCGTGAAGCGCAGGCGTGACTTCGGCAGCCCCCTCGGTAGCCAAAGTGAGATTCCCGTGACCCAAGCCGCAATCCTCGTCCTCGAAGACGGCACCGTATTCGAGGGCGAATCCGTAGGCGCGCCCGGCCTGTCCGTCGGTGAGGTGGTGTTCAACACCGCCATGACCGGCTACCAGGAAGTGTTGACCGACCCGTCCTACGCCCGGCAGATGGTCACGCTGACCTATCCGCATATCGGCAATACCGGCATGACCGATCAGGACAATGAAGCGTCCAGGGTGTGGTCGGCCGGCCTGATCGTGCGCGACGTACCGCGCCGCCCCAGCAACTGGCGCAGCCAGGTGTCGCTGCAGGACTGGCTGATCCAGCGTGGCGTAGTCGCCATCGCCGGCATCGACACCCGCAAGCTGACCCGCATCCTGCGCGAAAAGGGCGCGCAGAACGGTGCGCTGATGGCCGGCGACATCGACGTGGAAAAGGCACTGGAAGCCGCCCGCAAGTTCCCGGGCCTGAAGGGCATGGATCTGGCCAAGGTCGTCACTACCGAGAAGACCTATACCTGGACCGAGGGCCAGCTGGACCTGGATGCCAATGCCTTTGTCAGCGTGCCGGCGAAGTTCAAGGTCGTGGCCTACGACTTCGGCGTGAAGACCAACATCCTGCGCATGCTGGCCGAACGCGGCTGCGAAGTGACCGTGGTGCCGGCGCAGACCCCGGCCGCCGAAGTGCTGGCGCTGAAGCCGGACGGCGTGTTCCTGTCCAATGGCCCGGGTGACCCGGAACCGTGCGACTACGCCATCGAAGCGATCAAAACCTTCATCGACGTGAAGATCCCGACCTTCGGCATCTGCCTGGGCCACCAGCTGCTGGGCCTGGCCTCGGGCGCCAGGACCATGAAGATGGGCCACGGCCACCACGGTGCCAACCACCCGGTGCAGGACCTGGACAACGGCCGGGTGATGATCACCTCGCAGAACCACGGCTTCGCGGTTGATGAATCGACCCTGCCGGCGACCCTGCGCGTGACCCACCGTTCGCTGTTCGACGGCACCAACCAGGGCATCGCCCGCACCGACGTGCCGGCGTTCTCGTTCCAGGGCCACCCGGAAGCGTCGCCCGGCCCGACCGATGTCGGTCCGCTGTTCGACCGTTTCGTGGCCCTGATGGAACAGAGCAAGGCGTGATCAGTACGTCGCCGGCTTGCCGGTGGCGTCGCGATGGACCGTAAGCCCCCGCATCGCTGCTGCCGCTGGCGCGGCGCTGCGGATCAAGATTCCTGATCGACAGCGTGCGATCACCCCCCTTGTCACGCTGTACTGACTTAGAGAAGAAAATGCCCAAGCGCACTGACCTCAAGACCATCCTCATCATCGGTGCTGGCCCGATCGTCATCGGCCAGGCCTGCGAGTTCGACTACTCCGGCGCCCAGGCCTGCAAGGCTCTGCGCGACGAGGGTTACCGCGTGGTGCTGGTCAACAGCAACCCGGCCACGATCATGACCGACCCGGAGATGGCCGATGCCGTCTACATCGAGCCGATCAACTGGCAGACGGTCGAGAAGATCATCGCCAAGGAAAAGCCTGACGCGCTGCTGCCGACCATGGGTGGCCAGACCGCGCTGAACTGCGCACTGGACCTGGCCGACCACGGCGTGCTGGAGAAGTACAACGTCGAACTGATCGGCGCCAAGCGCGAAGCGATCCGCATGGCCGAAGACCGCGAGCTGTTCCGCGTGGCCATGGGTGAGATCGGCCTGGAATGCCCGACCGCCGCCGTCGCCCACACCTTGGACGAAGCGCTGGAGATCCAGACCCGTGTCGGTTACCCGACCATCATCCGCCCCAGCTTCACCCTGGGCGGCAGCGGTGGCGGCATCGCCTACAACCGCGAAGAGCTGGTTGAGATCGTCAGCCGCGGCCTGGAACTGTCGCCGACCACCGAAGTGCTGGTCGAAGAGTCGGTGCTGGGCTGGAAGGAGTTCGAGATGGAAGTGGTCCGCGATACCGCGGACAACTGCATCATCGTCTGCTCGATCGAGAACCTGGACCCGATGGGCGTGCACACCGGTGACTCGATCACCGTGGCCCCGGCGCAGACCCTGACCGACAAGGAATACCAGCGCCTGCGCGATGCCTCCATCGCCGTGCTGCGCAAGATCGGCGTGGATACCGGCGGCTCGAACGTGCAGTTCGGCATCAACCCGAAGACCGGCCGCGTGGTCGTCATCGAGATGAACCCGCGCGTGTCGCGTTCCTCGGCGCTGGCCTCCAAGGCCACCGGCTTCCCGATCGCCAAGGTCGCCGCAAAGCTGGCCGTGGGTTACACCCTGGACGAACTGAAGAACGAGATCACCGGCGGCCTGACCCCGGCCTCGTTCGAGCCGTCCATCGACTACGTCGTCACCAAGATCCCGCGTTTCGCCTTCGAGAAGTTCCCGGCTGCCGACGCCCGCCTGACCACCCAGATGAAGTCGGTGGGCGAGGTGATGGCGATGGGTCGTACCTTCCAGGAGTCGGTGCAGAAGGCCCTGCGTGGCCTGGAAACCGGCAAGGTCGGCTTCGACCCGACCGGCCTGGACCTGGCCAATGAAGAAGACCTGCAGACCCTGCGCCGCGAGCTGAAGGCGCCGGGCCCGGAGCGCCTGTTCTTCGTCGCCGATGCCTTCCGTGCCGGCATGAGCGTGGAAGAGATCTACGCGCTGTCGTTCATCGACCACTGGTTCCTGGACCAGATCGAGGAAATCATCGCGGCCGAAGCTGAAGTCGCTGCTGGCGGCATCGATGCGCTGGACGCGGCACGCCTGCGCAAGCTCAAGCGCGCCGGTTTCTCCGACGCCCGCCTGGCCCAGCTGACCGGTACCAACGAAGCAGCCATCCGCGCGCTGCGCCGTGCGCACAAGGTGCGCCCGGTCTACAAGCGCGTGGACTCCTGCGCAGGTGAGTTCTCCACCGGCACCGCCTACCTGTACTCGACCTACGAGGACGAGTGCGAGGCCGCGCCGACCAACCGCGACAAGATCATGATCCTCGGCGGTGGCCCGAACCGCATCGGCCAGGGCATCGAGTTCGACTACTGCTGCGTGCACGCGGCACTGGCGCTGCGCGAGGATGGTTATGAAACCATCATGGTCAACTGCAACCCGGAAACCGTGTCGACCGACTACGACACTTCCGACCGCCTGTACTTCGAACCGCTGACCCTGGAAGACGTGCTGGAAATCGTCGAGCTGGAACAGCCCAAGGGCGTGATCGTGCAGTACGGCGGCCAGACCCCGCTGAAGCTGGCGCGTGCGCTGGAAGCCAACGGCGTGCCGGTGATCGGTACCAGCCCGGACTCCATCGACCTGGCCGAAGACCGCGAGCGCTTCCAGCAGCTGGTCGACAAGCTGGGCCTGAAGCAGCCGCCGAACCGCATCGCCCGCAACGACCAGGAAGCGCTGCTGCTGGCCCGCGAGATCGGCTACCCGCTGGTGGTGCGCCCGAGCTACGTGCTGGGTGGCCGCGCGATGGAAATCGTCTACGGCGAGTCCGACCTGGCCCGCTACGTGCGTGACGCGGTGAAGGTGTCCAACGATTCGCCGGTGCTGCTGGACCGCTTCCTCGACAACGCCGTCGAGTGCGACGTGGACATCATCGCCGACAAGGACGGCAACGTCCTGATCGGTGGCGTGATGGAACACATCGAAGAAGCCGGCGTGCACTCGGGTGACTCGTCCTGCTCGCTGCCGCCTTACTCGCTGTCGGCCAAGACCCAGGCCGAACTGCGCCGCCAGGTGGTGGAGCTGGCCAAGGCCCTGAACGTGGTCGGCCTGATGAACACCCAGTTCGCGATCCAGACCAGCGAAGAGGGCGATGACACCATCTACCTGCTGGAAGTGAACCCGCGCGCCTCGCGCACCGTGCCGTTCGTGTCCAAGGCCACCGGCATGGCACTGGCCAAGATCGCCGCGCGCTGCATGGCCGGCACGACCCTGGCCGAGCAGGGCGCGACCAAGGAAATCGTGCCGGACTACTACTCGGTGAAGGAAGCAATCTTCCCGTTCGCCAAGTTCCAGGGCGTCGATCCGATCCTTGGGCCGGAAATGCGTTCCACCGGTGAGGTGATGGGCGTGGGCCGCACCTTCAACGCCGCCTTCGCGCGTGCGCAGGAAGCCGGTGGCATCAAGGCGCCGCCGGTCGGCAAGGCCTTCGTCTCGGTGCGTGACCCGGACAAGAAGCGCGTGCTGCCGGTGGCCAAGGCGCTGCTGGCGCGTGGCTACAGCCTGGTGGCCACCCGTGGCACCGCCGCATGGCTGCAGCAGCACGGCATGGACTGCGAGATCATCAACAAGGTGGTCGAAGGCCGTCCGCACATTGTCGACTCGATCAAGAACGGCGAGATCGTCTACATCGTCAACACGACCGAAGGTCGTTCGGCGATCAATGACTCGTTCTCGATCCGTCGCGAGGCGCTGCAGCACCGCGTCACCTACTCGACCACCATTGCCGGCGCCAAGGCGCTGGTGGATTCACTGGAATTCCGCGGCACCGGCCCCGTCTGGTCGCTGCAGGAGCTGCACAAGGAGTTGAATGCATGAGAGCCCCCATCACCATGAAGGGCGCGCAGAAGCTGCGCGACGAACTGGATCACCTGAAGTCGGTCAAGCGCCCTAAGGTGATCGCCGCGATCGCCGAAGCGCGTGAGCACGGCGACCTGAAGGAGAACGCCGAGTACCACGCCGCGCGCGAGGAACAGGGCTTCATCGAAGGGCGCATCAAGCAGCTGGAAGGCGAGCTGTCGCACGCCGAGATCATCGATGTGAGCAAGCTCAATGCCGGCTCCAAGGTGGTGTTCGGTGCCAGCGTGACCCTGGCCGACGTGGAAACCGACGAAGAGAAGATGTACCAGATCGTCGGTGACCTGGAAGCGGACATCAAGCTGGGCCTGATCGCCATTTCCTCGCCGGTGGCGCGCGCGATGATCGGCAAGCTGGAAGGCGATTCGATCGTGATCGACGCGCCGGCCGGCCAGCGCGAGTACGAGATCGTCAGCGTCAGCTACGTGGACTGACGAGGTGGCAACGGCGACCCTGCTGTTGCCGGCACGCAGCCGCCTTGCGGCGGCTGCATTGCCGGACGACGTGGCGCGCGCGCTGGGTCGCGCCACTGCTTTGCAGCTGGACGCCGGTGAGCGCGCCCAGCTGCAGCGTCATTTCACCGTGGCCGCGCCGCAGTGGCCGGTGGCTGCGTTGACCCGCCAGCGTGACGTCGGCGATGCCGCCGGCGCCCGCTGGCTGCGCGCCGATCCGGCCTGCATGGTGCCGGACATGCACGGCGCGCGGATGATGGCCTACGGCGAAACGCTGCGGCCGACCCTGGCCGATTGCCTGGCCCTGTTGCCGGTGCTGCAGCCGTTGTTCGCCGATGCCGGGTTCGTGCTCGACGCACCGGATCCTTCGCGCTGGTACCTGCGGCTTCCGATCGACCTGGCGCTGCCCGGGTTCGACAGCCCGGACGAAGTGCTGGGCGATGACCTGTTCTCGCACCTGCCGGAAGGCGAGGGCGGCCGCCGTTGGCGGGCCTTGATGACCGAGGCGCAGGTGCTGCTGCACAACCATTCCTGGAACCAGCAGCGCGTGGCCCAGGGACAACAGCCGATCAATTCGCTGTGGTTCTGGGGCGGTGGCGTGATGCCGGTATCGGTCAGCACGGCGCACGCGCAGGTGCGCAGCCGCGATGCCCTGCTGCAGGGCCTGGCCCTGGCGGCTGGCGTGGCGGTGGATGGCGAGCAGGCGGTGGATGCGTTGGTCGACCTGCGCCAACTGCGTTCATCGCAGCAGTTGGGCAATGATGCGATCCGGCCGCTGCTGGCCGCGCTGAAGCGAGGCGAGCTGCAGCGGCTGGTGCTGGACTTCGAGGATGGCCTGCAGTTCCAGTTGGACCGCGGCCAGCGCTGGCAGTTCTGGAAGAAGCCGCGGCAGCTGCACGACTGATCGGGGCCTCGGCAGAGCGGGGTCGGATCCGTTTTCCATCTGAAAACGGCTCTGACCCTGGATGTTCGCCGGGGTTGGGGGGCGCC
>NZ_JAPTFX010000123.1:0-15088 GCF_030985895.1 Stenotrophomonas sp. Sm6012
GAGCAGGGCTCGGCTCCACCCAGGAAGGGCGAGCGCGTCAGCCCATCAGGTAGCGCAGTACACCCGCCGAGACCACGCCGATCAGCACCGTCGGCAGCATCGACAACCGCGTGGCGGCCAGCAGGGTGATCGCCAGTGCCGCCAGGTCGGCCGGCTTGTCGGCGACGAAGTCCGGTGCGATCACCGAGATCAGCACGCAGCCGGGTGCGGCTTCCATCACCGTTACCGCGCGCTTGCTCAGCGTACGGTTGCGCAGCGCCAGGAATCCGACGATGCGGGTCAGGTAGGTGGCGGCCGCCATCAGCACGATGGTCAGCACCGAGGTCCAGTGGATCAAGCCATTGAAGATCATGCCGCGTCCTCCGCCAGCAGCCAGGCCGCCGCGAGGCCGGCCAGCGCACCACTGGCGACATACCAGGCTCCAGGCACCAGCAGGTAGGTGGTGGCGGCCACCACCAGGCTCACCAGCCAGGGCCGCGCGGCCTTCATGCCCTGCCACATGCCGCGCAGCAGCACCAGGAACACGGCGGGGAAGGCCATGTCGAAGCCATAGGCGTGGATGTCGCCCAGCATCGGGCCGACGATCGCGCCCAGCGCGGTACAGGCCACCCAGACCGTGTACAGGCCGGCCGAGACGCCCAGGTAGTAGGCCAGGCTGAAGCCGAGGGCGCGGCGGCGTGCGTCGGCCACGCCCATTGCCCAGCTCTCGTCGCACATGAAGAACAGCGCGGGCAGCACCCGGCGGCGCGGAAGGTGCTGCAGCAGCGGCGCCAGGCTGGCGCCCATCAGCAGGTGGCGGCTGTTGACCAGCGCGGTGATCGCCACGATCAGGGCGATGTGTGGCGGCGAGGTCCACAGTTCGACTGCGGCGAATTCCGAGCCGCCGGCGAAGTTGAGGCCGGTCATCAGTGGTACTTCAAGGGCGGTCAGGCCCTTCTGTGCGGCCTGGGCGCCGAGCACCAGGGCGAAGGGAATGAAGCCGATCATCACCGGCACGGCGGCGCGCAGGCCGCGCAGGAATTCGGCACGCGGTGCGGTGTCGCAGGTGGCGTCAGGCAGGGGGAGGGTGGTACGGGCGTCCATGGAACGACACAACTGAGTGGGGTGGCCCATCCTAGCGGCCTGATCGCGAAATCGGGTTGCGTTGATGCCACTGGATTGGCGAGGATTGGAATTTCATGCGGCCAGCGTTGCCAAGGGTGGAATTTCATGCAGTACCAGCTCGACAATCTCGATCGGCGCATCCTCGACGCCCTGCAAGGGGACGGACGCCTGCAGAACCTGGAGCTGGCGCGCCAGGTGGGCCTCTCGCCGTCGGCCTGCCTGCGCCGGGTGCGGCTGCTGGAGGAAGGCGGCTACATCGACCGCTACGTGGCGCTGCTGAACGAGGCCAAGATCGGGCGGGGCTTCACCGTGTTCGTGCGGGTGTGGCTGCGCGGGCAGGACGAGGACACCACCAATCACTTCATCAACAGCATCAAGTCTTTCCCGGAAGTGCTTGAATGCCATCTGATGGCCGGTGACTGCGATTTCCTGCTGCGAGTGGCGGTGGCCGACCTTGATGCCTACCGGCAGTTCCAGATGCAGCACCTGAACCGGATTGCCGGGGTGCAGAACACCAAGACCGAGATTCCGATGCAGCGGATCAAGCAGACCACCCGCCTGCCGCTTTGAGGGGTGGGGGCGGGCCGGGTTGCACCCGCCACCTGACAGATCCCCGCGATGTGCCGGAACGGCATGAGCTGCTCCTGGTGGGTGTCGACCATGGTCGACACGCTTTGGTCGGCACAGGGCCGGACCCGGTTGCTTCGCAGCGTGCTCCGCGCAGCCTCGCTCGCCCTCGGCCGTGGACGCTGGTCATCGCAATGACATGTGCTGCCGGTACGGTTTGAACCCGCTTGCTGGTCGCGCGGGCCGGGGTTCCGCTCGTGCCGCGCGTGCACTGCAGCTGCTGTCGCTGCCGAGGGTCATGTGTTCTACGTCAGGGGGCTGAATGGACACCATGCGGTCAGAACTTGGAGGGTGGCCATCGCCGCATGGCTGCTGTTGTCCTTCGCGGCCGCCGCACAGGACGGTGTTCATGCCTACGACATCCCGGCGCAGCCGCTGGAGCTGGCCGTCGAGCGCTTCAGTGTCATCAGCGGGTGGTCGGTGATGTACCCGGGTGACCTTGCCGCCGGGCGCAGCAGCCATGCACTGCGTGCCAGCCTGCCGCCGCTGCCGGCGCTGCAGGCGCTGCTGCAGGACACCGGCATCGAGGCCGAGGTGATCGGCGAGCAGCGCGTGGTGCTGCGCCGGGGTGCGCTATCCGTGAATGAAATGACGCCAGGCAGCGAAGCTGCCGACGCCGAGCGGCGCCGTCGCTATGGCGGCGTGCAGCAGCGCCTGCGCGAGGCGTTCTGTGACGACCCGGGCATCGCGCCGGGTCGTTATGCGGCAACGCTGCGCTTCCGCATTGACAGCGACGGCCAGGTGCTGGCGCCTGAGCTGGTGTCTGGCACTGGCAGTGCAGGCCGCGACGCGCGCCTGCTGCAGGCGCTGGCGCAGCTGGTGCTGGCGCCCGATGCCGCCGCGCTGCCGCAGCCGGTGACGTTGCAGATCCGACCTTCCGGCATCGACCACGACTGTGGCCGGCGCTCGCCCCTTCCATGACTTCAAGGATTCGAACATGAGCAACGGTACGGCTGGGGCAGTTGACCTGATGGACCACCTTCTGGGGGCCTATGACGAGTTGAAGCGGCGGCTGGTGCGCAAGCTGGGCTCGGAGGAGCTGGCAGGCGACGCGCTGCAGGATACCTGGATGCGCCTGAGCGCCCGCCGCGATCGGCTGGACGCGGTGCAGAACCCGGCGGCCTACCTGCTGCGCATGGCGATGAACACCGTGATCGACCGCCAACGTGCCGACCATCGACTGCTGAGCCTGGATGAGGTGGATGCGCTGATGGACCTGGCCGATCCGGCGCCGGGCCCGGCGCAGGCCGCGGAACTGGACTTCGCGTTGCAGGACATGGTCGCCCTGCTGCAGCGCATGCCCGAGCGCCGCCGCCGCATCCTGCTGGCGATCCGCGTCGATGGCCTGCAGCAGCGCGACGTGGCCGAGCACCTGGGGGTGTCGCTGCGATTGGTGCAGCGTGAACTGAAGGCGGCTCAGGATTATCTGGCCGAGCGCAGCGGGCAGGGGCGCCAGGTGCGGTTCTGAGCGCCGGCATCCGTCTACACTTTGACGCCGAGCAGAACCCCGCAGCGTGCGGGTCCGGCATGAGCCCCCATGGACGCTGACGATCGCCCGCAACGCCCGCTGGATGCCGTCGAGCGTCAGGCCCATGCGTGGGTGGTGCGGCTGACCTCGGGCGAGGCCACCGCCGCCGATGGGCGCAGGTTCCGCGCGTGGTGCGACGCCGATCCCCGCCATCGGGAGGCGTTCGGCCGTGCACGGCGGCAGTGGGACCAGGTGCGGCTGGCGGGCGAACAGCTGCCCGCCGCGGCGCGCCAGCCGGTCGCGCCGGGCCGTGCACAGCGCTGGAGCCGACGCGCCTTCCTTGGCGCCGCGATTGCCGCGCCGGCCAGCCTGGTGGTGGTCGCTGCGATCCGCCCGCCGCTGGGCCTGTGGCCGCCGGTCGCGGCAATGGCCGCCGATTTCCACACCGGTACCGGCGAGCGCCTGCAGGTCACGCCGGTGCCGCAGCTGAAGATCGATCTGGATACGCAGAGCAGCCTGCGCCGTCGCGCCGCCGCCGATGGCGAGGGCTTTGAACTGGTGCAGGGCCAGGCCGCGATCGAAACCCGGGCCGGCCTGCGCCTGGCGTTGTTTGCCGGGCCGGGCTGCGTGATCGCCGACGAAGGTGCGGTGCGCCTGGACGTGCGCAACACCCATGGCCAGGTGCGGGTCACCTGCCTGCACGGCAGTGCCCGCATCGAGCACCCGCAGGGCCGCCTGCAGCTGCAGGCCGGGCAGCAGACCCGCTACGACGAGCGCCTCAGTGGCGTGGTGGCCGAGGCGGTGGCCTCGGAGGTGAGCGCCTGGACCGAGGGCATGCTGGTGTTCCGCCGTGCGCCACTGCGTGAGGTGGTGGACGAGATCAACCGCTACCGCCGCGGCAGGATCGTGCTGGGTGAATCGGCGTTGGCGCGTGCGCCGGTCAGCGGCCGCTTCCGCATCGATGATCCCGACGCGGCCCTTGAACAGCTGCGGCAGTCGATGTCGCTGGATCTGCGTCGCTTTCCGGGTGGCATCGCCGTCCTTGGTTAGATGATGACGCTGGCCCCGCGCTTCACGCAGGGCCGTTGCAAGCAAGGAGAGGCCAAGGGTGCGCAACGAGACCATCGGTGTGCTGGATCTGCGTCGCAATCTGTCGGCGTTGCTGGAGACCACGCAACGACGACCGTTGATGGTGCATCGCTATGGATCACCGTGGGTGTGCGTGGTCTCCGAAGCGCAATGGCAGCAGCAGGCGGTGCTGCTGGAGTTCGATCCGCAATCGCATCCGTTGGCGATGCTGCTGCGCCTGCAGCAGCAGGTACTTCCGCTGCCAGAGGCGGGTGCGCTGGCGCCCGCGGCGATGGCAAGGGCGCTGCTGCTGATGGGCATGTACGCAATCGATGAGCTGGCGCAGCTGCACGACCAGGTGCAGCACCATCGGCTGTGGCACTGGTTCGTCGCTGGCGGCCACGGGATGATGGAGGGCTGGCAGCTTTCGCCGTTGCGTGTTGCGATGGCGTCATGGCTGGATGACGTGGCGATGACCGATGCGCTGGCGGCCTTCGCGCAACGCAGCGAGGTGGCCGTGCTGGCGCGCCGCTGTGGCGGCGACGTGCCGCGCCTGGAGCGAGAAGCCTGCAGGCGGATGACGCTGCGATGACGCCGATGAGGAAGCGCTACGCAGCGCACAGAGAGGCATTCGCGCTGTCGCTTCATTCGCCCTGCCGACGTCTTTCCTGAGTACGGCGCATCACGCGTCGCAGAGCGCAGGCGATGCCGATGGCAGACAGTCGCAGTGTCACCATGCTGGAACTGGACCGGCACCTGAGCCAGTCGCTGGAGCAGGCACGGCATGCGCCGGTGAACGTGCAACGCTATGGACGCTCGTGGGTATGGGTGCTGTCCAGCGACGCGTGGGCGGATGCTGCGCGTTGGGCGGCGCTGGACAGCAGCGCGCATCCGTTGTTGGCCCTGCGCAGGGCGCTTGATGTGCAGTTGCGGCCCTGGCCCGAGACTGTCATGAACCTGCTGCCGTTTGATGCGGGCGATACGCGTGCGCTGCAACGCGCCGCGTTGCTGGTGGTGCTGCGCGATCTGAACAGCGCGCAGCGGGTGTTCGATGATCTGCGCTACCACCAGGCCTATCGGCTGTTCGTCGGCCTCGGTCACGGCACGGCATGGTCGCCGATGCAATGCGTGCGGCTGCTGAAGGCGTGCACGCAACCGCCGCTGCGTGCCTGCATTGAAGACACGCTGGGCGAAATTCCTGCACCGCTGCTGGAGGCCGCGTGCGTGCCTGCAATGCGCGCAATGCCGCTGCAGGTGCAGGCGCAGCGAATAGCAGGCGGATGTTTATCGTACTGACACATGCACCGCTGACCATGGCGCAGCGGTCTCTTCCAGGATGACGGGGGCGGAACAATGGCAAGGCAGGTTCGTGGTCGCTGGGCACGGCAGCAGGGTTTCAGCCTGATCGAGATCATGGTGGTGGTGGTGATCATCGGCATCCTCGCCGCCTTGATCGTGCCGCGCTTGATGGATCGCCCCGACCAGGCGCGCGTGGCGGCGGCGCGGCAGGATATCGCTGCGTTGATGCAGGCGTTGAAGCTGTTCAAGCTGGACAACGGACGCTACCCCACTGCCGAGCAGGGGTTGAAGGCGTTGGTGACGCCACCGCAGGGCGGCGGCGCAATGCCGGTGACGCCCTATCTGGACCGCCTGCCGAATGACCCGTGGGGCCATCCCTACCAGTACCAGATTCCCGGCACCCACGGCGACATCGATGTGTTCTCACTGGGCGCGGACAGCAAGCCGGGCGGCGATGCCGGCAACGCGGACATCGGCTCCTGGCAGCTGTGAGGCCCACCGATGGCAGCCCGGGTGCGTTCGGTGTCGTGCGCCGGCCAGCGTGGCATGGCGGTGATCGTGGCGATGCTGGTGGTGGCGTTGGTGGCGGTGATCGCCACCGCGCTGCTGACCCGGCAGTCGGCGCAGCTGCGCATGCTGCGCGGCGACCAGCTTCGTGCGCAGGTGCGCATGACCGTGGACGCCTCGCTGGAGCGCGCGGCACAGCAGTTGCGTGAAGACGTACGCGAGCAGGTGACGACGGTGCGCGACGGGCGCTGGGCGCGGCCGCTGCAATCGCAGGTGCCGCTTCCGGTACAGCTGCAACTGGTCGATGCGCAGTCGATGTTCAACCTGCGCAATCTGCTGGCACAGGGCAAGCCGGACCCGGACGCACGGCACGCGTTCATCGCCCTGTGCGCCGGGCAGGGGCTGGGGCAGGGCGCCTGCGCCTCTGCGGCCGAGCACATACAGGCGCGCCTGCGCGATGGCGACATCCAGGCGCAGGCGCCCCTGCCGCGCGAATCATTGATCGAGCAGGCCTTTGCGGGGTCGGATCCGCTGGCCGTGCAGGCGCTGGCACGGCGCACCGTGGTGCTGCCGGCGCAGACCCTGGTCAATGCCAACACCTGCGATCTCAGCGTGCTGCAGGCGGTCACGCCCGAGGTCGAACGGGGGCGCCTGCAGGCGCTGCTCGGGGAGCGGGACGGCGGCCACTGGCTGCTCAATCGCGGTGACATCGCCAATCGACTCCAACTGAGCAGCGCGCAGATGGCCCTGGTTCCCCTTGGCATTCATAGTGAGTGGTTTCTCGCCGTCGGCCAAGTACAGGCCGACGGCCAGGCGGTCGACTTCCGGGCACTGATCTGGCGCGAGTACCGCGATGACGGTGTGCGCGTGCAACGCGTGTGGACGAGGATCGGCGCATGAGCCTGCAGTTGAGGATCTGCCTGCCACCGCTGGAGCGCCTGCGCACCGACAGTGAGGTCGATTGGGCGCTGCTGCACAAGGGCGCCGTGCAGGCGCATGGCCGCGGGACGCTGATCGCGCTGGGCCAGCGCCATCCGCAGGCCGAGGTGCTGGCCTGCCTCGATCCGCACGATCTGATCCTGCTGGAGCTGCAGCTGCCGCCACTGACCGGGCGCAGGCTGCAGGCTGCATTGCAGGGCGAAGTGGAAGCGATGCTGCTGGATGACCTGCAGGAGGTGGCCCTGGCGCACGGCGCGCAGGCCGATGACGGCAGCGTGCCGGTCGCCTGGCTGGGCCAGCAGGCGATGGTGCAGGCACAACAGCTGCTGGAAGCGTGCGGCCTGCGGCTGCGGGCACTGTACCCGACGCCGCTGCTGCTGCCGTGGAACAGCGAGAAAGCGACGCTGCGGGACTGTGGCGAGCATCTGCTGGTGCGCAGCGGGCGTGACCGGGGCAGCGTGCTGTGGTGCGGCGGGCGTGACGCGGGCGCGGTGATGCAGGCGCTGGCGGCGCGGCTGCAGCAGTCCGGCGTACAGGCCGTGCAGTGGATCGGCAGCGTGCCGTCCACATGGCCGGAAAGCCTGCCTGCAACGGCGGTCGCGCACGAACTGCAGGCCTGTGGACCGCTGCCCGCGTGGTCTCTGCCCCTGCCCAGTGCAGCCCGGAAGCGGCCGCAGCTGGCGATCGGGCTGGCATTGGCCGCGGTGCTGCTGGCGGCCCTGGGCCTGCAGCTGCAGGTTTCGCGTTGGCGCAGCGAAGGCGAGGCGCTGCAGCAGGACATGGCGCGGCAGTTCAGCGCACGCTTCCCCGAGATCACCGATGTCGTGGACCCGGTGCTGCAGGCGCGGCGGGCGCTGGCTGCACCGGCGCCGCTGCCGTCGTTGCCGGCGGTGCAGCGGCAGGTGGCCAGTACGCTGCAGGCGATTCCGGAACTGGGTGGCCAGGTCCGCGCCCTGCACTACCAGCCGGGCCAGCTGGACCTTGAACTGGACCCGGATGCGCAGGCGCTGGCCGACGACGCACAACGGCTGCAGCAGTGGCAGCAGGCGGCCCAGGCACAGGGCCTGGGGCTGGCACGCGCGAGCGATGGGCGCCTGCGCGTGAGCGGGGGCGAGCGGTGACCACACCGACCCTGCGCCGGGGTGCGGGCCTGGCAGGCCTGCAGCAGCGCTGGCAGCGCCTGCCGCCTCGTGATCGGTTGATGCTGGGCGTGATGATGGGTGCGCTGCTGATGGCGGGCCTGTGGTCGTTCTGGCTGGAGCCGCTGCTGAAGCAGCGCACGCACTGGCAGGCGGAATTGCCGCGGCTGCAGGCACAGGCCACCGCACTGGCGCCGCTGCTGCGCGCCCGCGAGCGCCAGCAGCAGGCCCGGGACCAACGCCCGACGCTGGCCGGGCTGCGCGAACGGATCAGGTCCGCCGGCCTCGCCGAAGGACTGCATATCGAAGCACGCGACGGGCGCTGGCACCTGCAGGTGCAGGCCGTGCCCGCCGACGCGCTGTGGAACTGGCTGCTGCCGGTGCTGGCCGATCCGGCCATCGAACTGCAGCAGCTGCAACTGACACGTACAGGGGATGCGAACATGCCGGCGGCACGGATTTCCGGAAACATCGTGATGGAACCCGCTGCGGGTGGATATTCATGAGAGCGATGCGCAGTCTTGCCTGCAGCAGCGCGCTGGCCCTGATCGTTGGCATGGCGCATGTTCCGGCTGTGGTGCTGGCGCAGGACGCCCGCGATGAACCGGTGCAGTTGAACCTGGTGGATACCGATATCGGTGGCGTGCTGCGCATGGCAGCGCGCTTCACCGGCCGCCAGTTCCTGGTCGATCCGCGGGTGACCGGCAAGATGACCGTGGTCTCCGAGGGCCCAGTCAGCCGTACCCAGGCCTACCAGCTACTGCTGGGTGCGCTGCGCATGCGTGGCTTCGCCGTGGTCGAGAGCGGCGGTGTGAGCCGGGTGGTACCACAGGCCGACGCCAAGCTGCTCGGCGGACGCGTCGGTGCGGGTGGCGCCGGCGGCGAGGTGACCACGCGAACCTTCGCGCTGCGCTACGAGAACGCTGCCGCACTGGTGGCGGTGCTGCGGCCGATGATCAGCCCGGACAACCCGATCACGGCCAACCCGGGCAACAACACCCTGGTGATCACCGACTACGCCGACAACCTGGAGCGCATTGCGCGGGTGATCGCCAGCGTGGACACGCCGGCTGGCATGGACACCGATGTGGTCAAGCTGCAGCAAGGCATCGCGGTCGACGTAGCGGCGATGGTAGCGCCGCTGCTGGATGCACAAGGCGCCGAGCCGAGCCAGAAGGTGGTGGTGATGGCCGATCCGCGCAGCAACAGCGTGCTGCTGCGCTCCAGCAGCCCCGGTCGCACGCGCCTGGCGCGGCAGTTGGTGGAGAAGCTGGACAAGGCCCAGGACGAGTCCGGCAACCTGCACGTGGTGTATCTGCGCAACGCCCAGGCCAACCAGCTGGCCGGGGTGCTGCGCGGCGTGGTGGCCGGGCAGAGCGATGCACCGGCAATGGGCAGCAACGAAGGCATCACGCCGCTGCCCGGCGATGCCAGCCGCAGCACGCCGTCACAACCGTCGCAGGCGCAGGCGCAACAGGCAAAGGCCGGCGGCAATGCGCTGGAATCACAACGGCTTGATCCCAACCGCCGCGACCCGATCGAGGCCGGCAGCACCGGCTTCAGCCAGAACGGCATCTCGGTGCAGGCCGACGTGGCAACCAACACGCTGCTGATCTCGGCCCCCGAGCCGGTGTACCGCAACCTGCGGCGGGTGATCGACCAGCTTGACCAGCGCCGCGCCCAGGTGCTGGTGGAAAGCCTGATCGTGGAGGTCAACCAGACCGACGCGGCCGAACTGGGCGTGCAATGGATGCTGGGCAATGGCCGCACCTTCGGCGGCACCCACTTCGGGGGAACCACGGGTGGCAGCGGGCTGAACACCGCCGCGCGCACCACCCTGGACGTGCTGCCCAAGGATGGCCTGAAGATCGGTGTCATCGACGGCACCATCAACCTGCCGGGGGTCGGCCAGATCCTCAACATGAAGGCACTGGCCAATGCGCTGCAGAGCCGGGGCGGTGCCAACATCCTGTCCACGCCCAACCTGATGACCCTGGACAACGAGGCGGCCAGCATCATGGTCGGCCAGACCGTGCCGTTCGTCAGCGGTCGTTACGTGACCGACGGCGGGGGCGGCAGCAACAACCCGTTCCAGACCATCATTCGCGAGGACGTCGGCCTGAAGCTGCGCGTGCGGCCACAGATTTCCGAGGGCGGCACGGTGAAGCTGGACATCTACCAGGAAGTCAGCAGCATCGACGCGCAGAGCGCGAGCAGCACGGCCGGCATCATCACCAACAAGCGTGCACTGGACACCAGCGTACTGCTGGACGATGGCCAGATCATGGTGCTCGGTGGGCTGCTGGAGGACAGCGTCAGCCATGGTCGCGATGCGGTGCCGGGGCTGGGAAAGATCCCGGTGCTGGGGGCGCTGTTCCGCAGCGATACGCGCAAGCGCGCCAAGACCAACCTGATGGTGTTCCTGCGCCCGCATGTGGTGCGCGACCCGGCCGCCGGGCAGCGTCTGACCCGTGACCGCTACGACTACATGCGCAACGCGCAGGCCGGTGCACAGCCGGCGCAGAGCTGGGCACTGCCCGCGCTTTCCGCGCCGCAGCTGCCGCCGCAGGATCTGTCCGTGCTGGGGCAGGGCAATGCGCGCGATGGCCAGGGCCAGCCGTTGCAGAACACCAGCCTGGCGGCGTTGTATCCGGCCGGCGAGGGTGATGCACAGCTGGTGCAGTTCGCGCAGGGGCTGGACGTGGCACGCGCCAGCCAGGGCGTGGCGCAGGCACGGGCGCTGGGATTGCAGGCCTATGCCGAGGCCATGCCGGGCGGTAATGGGCAGCGCCTGCGGGTGCGGCTGCCACGCGATCCGTCGAAGCTGGACCCGGCGCTGCAGCAGTTGCGCGGGCTAGGCTACACGCCGGAACTGGTGATCGGTCCGTGAGCACGACCGCGCCGTTGCCGTATGCCTGGGTGCGCAGCCATGGCGTGATGCTGGCCGAGGCTGGCGGCGAGCCGGTGCTGCTGGGCACTGCCGAAACCGCCGCCTGGGCAGTGGCTGAACTGCGCCGCCGGCATGGCCCGCTGCCGTTCCAGGCGTTGGATTCCGCAGCGTGGCAGCAACGGCTGGGGGAGCAGTATCGCGACGGCGGCGATGCCGCTGCGGTGGTCGGTGCCGCTGAAAGCGAAGTGGATCTGGACCGGCTGATGCAGGACATGCCGGAAGTCACCGATCTGCTGGACGCGCAGGACGACGCGCCGGTGATCCGGATGATCAACGCGCTGCTGGCGCAGGCCGCACGCGATGGTGCCAGCGACCTGCACATCGAGCCGTTCGAGACCCATTCGGTGGTGCGCTACCGGGTCGATGGCACCCTGCGTGACATGGTGCAGCCACGCCGCGCGCTGCATGCGGCGCTGGTGTCGCGCATCAAGATCATGGCGCACCTGGATATCGCCGAGAAGCGCCTGCCGCAGGACGGCCGCATCGCGATCCGTGTCGGTGGCCGGCCACTGGACATCCGCGTGTCAACGGTGCCGACCGGGCATGGCGAGCGCGCCGTGCTGCGCCTGCTGGAAAAGGATGCCGGCCGCCTGCAGCTGCAGCGGCTCGGCATGGCCGACGACACCCTGGCGACCTTCACCGGGTTGATCCGGCAACCGCATGGCATCGTGCTGGTGACCGGCCCGACCGGCAGTGGCAAGACCACCTCGCTGTATGCGGCGCTGGGCCAGCTCGACAGCAGCACCAGCAACATCCTGACCGTGGAAGATCCGGTGGAGTACGACTTCGCCGGTATCGGCCAGATCCAGGTCAATGCACGCATCGGCATGAGCTTCGGCACCGCGCTGCGCGCGATCCTGCGCCAGGACCCGGATACGATCATGATCGGCGAGATCCGCGACCTGGAAACCGCGCAGATCGCGGTGCAGTCCTCGCTGACCGGCCATGGCGTGCTGGCCTCGCTGCACACCAACGACGCGATCTCGGCGGTGACGCGCCTGGCCGACATGGGTGTGGAGCCGTTCCTGCTGGCTTCGTCGCTGCGCGGCGTCCTGGCGCAGCGGCTGGTGCGGCGCCTGTGCACCCAGTGCCGGCGTGCAGAGGTGGATGGCAAGGGCCGTACCGTGTGGCGCGCGGTGGGCTGCGCGGCGTGCGCGAACAGCGGCTATCGGGGACGCACCGGTATCCATGAACTGTTCGTGGTCGATGAGCGCGTGCGCGCCCTGATCCACGAAGGGCAGGGCGAGCCGGCGCTGCGGGAGGCGGCACGGCGTGCCGGCATGCGCAACCTGCGCGAGGATGGCCAGCGCTGGGTCGACAGTGGCGTGACCACATTGGAAGAGATCCTGCGCGTCACCGGCGACGCTTGAGGCGACGATGGCACTGTTCGACTACCAGGCCGCCAATGCGCAGGGCCGCATCGAGAAAGGACAGCTGGATGCCGACAGCCCGCGCAGCGCGCGCCAGCTGCTGCGCGGACGCGGGCTGACACCGGTACAGGTGAGTGTGGCGCGCGCTGCAGGCAGTGGCTGGGGCGCACGCCGCCTGTCCGCCAGCGAGCTGGCCTGGGCCACGCGCCAGTTGGCCAGCCTGCTGGCCGCAAGCCTGCCGCTGGAAAGCGCGTTGAGCGCGGTGATCGAGCAGGCCGAGCGCCCGCACGTCGCGCAGGCGCTTACCGCGGTGCGTGCCGACGTGCGCGCCGGCCAGCGCCTGACCGTGGCACTGGCCGCGCGGCCGCGTGATTTCCCGCCGATCTACCGTGCGCTGGTCGGTGCGGGCGAAGACTCCGGTGATCTGGCGCGCGTGATGGAGCGTCTGGCCGACTACATCGAGGAGCGCAATGCACTGCAGGCCAAGGTGCTGACGGCCTTCATCTACCCGGCGGCGATCAGCCTGGTATCGGTGGCGATCGTGATCTTCCTGCTCAGCTACGTCGTGCCGCAGGTGGTGACCGCGTTCGTGCAGGCGCGGCAGACGCTGCCGATGCTGACCCAGGTGATGCTGGCTGCCAGCGCGTTCGTGCGCAGCTGGGGCGTGTGGGTGGCGCTGTGCAGTGGCGCGATGGTGGTGGCGTGGCGGCTTGCACTGCGCCGGCCGGAGCTGCGCCTGCGCTGGGATGCGATGCTGCTGCGCGTGCCGATGGTCGGGCGCTTTGTTCGGGGCGTGAACAGTGCGCGCTTTGCCTCGACGCTGGCGATCCTGCTCGATGCCGGCGTGCCGCTGCTGCGTGCCCTGGAGGCGGCGCGGCAGACGTTGGGCAATGCATTGCTGGCGCGCTGCGCCGACGACGTATCCGCGCGGGTTCGCGAAGGTGCGGCGCTGGGTGCTGCGCTGAAGGTGCAGAAAGTCTATCCGCCGATCCTGGTGCACCTGGTGGCCAGTGGCGAGAAGACCGGTTCGCTGGCACCCCTGCTGGATCGCGCTGCACAGACCATCTCACGCGAGATCGAGCGCCGGGCGATGGCGCTGACCGCACTGCTGGAACCGACCATGATCCTGGTGATGGGCGGGGTGGTACTGACCATCGTACTGGCGGTGCTGATGCCGATCATGGAGATGAACCAGCTGGTGCAGTAGATCCACGCCCTGCGCGGATGGATCGCCCGATTCTCCACACAATCCTCCACACCTTTTCCCGATCTTCCACAGGTTTCTTAAGCGGCCTGTCATCGGCGCGGACCAGCATGGACACGTCGCCGCAGAGTGGGCTGGGAGGCCCTCGGCGGCAGCAGGCGTGAAGTGACCGTTCCTCCCTTGGTGTTTCCCTTCGCAGTAAACCCTTCAGGAGAAGATCATGAACAAGTACAAGACCCTGGCCGCGCTGGTTGCCACCGCGCTGCTGGCTACCGCAGGTGCCGCCTCGGCGCAGTCGCTCGTGCAGGGCGGTGGCGCTTCGCTGCCGGCCAAGCTGTACAAGGGTTCGGCCGACAGCATCCTGCCGGCCAACTTCAGCTATGAAGTGACCGGCTCGGGCACCGGCAAGCAGGCCTTCCTGGAAAACCGTGCCGACCTGTTCAAGACCACCGGCACCGTGCATTTCGCCGGCAGCGACTCGGTGCTGACCGACGCTGAGATCGCCGCCTACGCCGCCAACTTCGCCCCGACCTACGGCCCGCTGATCCAGATTCCGTCGGTCGGCACCTCGGTCACCGTTCCGTTCAACAGCGCCGGTGGCAATCTCGACCTGAGCGTCACCCAGCTGTGCGGCGTGTTCTCCGGCAAGATCACCAACTGGAGCACCTTGGACGCGAATCGTTCGGGCCCGATCACCGTCGTGTACCGCAACGAGAAGAGCGGAACCACCGAACTGCTGACCCGCTTCCTGGCCAGCGCCTGCTCGGCCAGCGACACCGCCGGCAGCACCCTGATCGGCGGCAAGTTCAGCACCACCCAGGAGTTCTGGAAGCAGTTCTCGTCGCTGCCGGCGAACTTCACCACCGCTTCGGCGCTGGGCAGCCAGCCGCTGTATGACAAGGTCTATGCCACCACCGGTGCGATCGGTTACATCGGCCCGGACGTGGTGCCGAACCTGAGCGACGCCACCAAGATCGCCAAGGTGCGTGGCTTCTCGCCGAACGACCCGAGCGTGCAGGCCACCCTGGACACGGTGCTGCCGCCGACCGGCGCTGCTGCCAATGACGTGCGCAACTGGGCCCCGGTGTTCACCAACCCGCCGGCCGTCGGCTATCCGATCGTGGGTTACACCACCTTCGAGCTGGGCCAGTGCTACAAGGCCGGCAACGTTGCGCTCGCCCTGCGCGGCTTCCTGCTGGGCCACTACAACGGCAACAACGATGCTGCGTCGCGTGCCCACGGCTTCGTTCCGCTCACCCCGGCCTGGCGTGATGCCATCCGCACCCGCTTCGTGCTCGCCAGCAGCGTCAACGGCGTGAACAACGCCAGCGCCTGCGCCGGCCTCGGCCGCCCGTAATCGCGTCGAACGCAGTGCTTGAACCGAGCGCCGGCCGTGCGGCCGGCGCTCTCTTG
>NZ_JAPTFX010000124.1:0-14921 GCF_030985895.1 Stenotrophomonas sp. Sm6012
CGAAGCACTGCTTCGCAAGCGCCCGAACGCACAGCCGCCAGCGGCTGGGCCGGACCCCGGAGGGGGGTTTACGGCGTCCCCCGCAACCGGACCCGCCCCGCCAACCCACGAAATGCCCGCTGTTGCTGTTGCTTCGGCTATTGCCGTTGTCGTTGCCTCTGCGGGTGCCGGGCGGCAGCCCGGCCCAAGCCCCCCACCCACGCAGGTAGAATGCGCACATGGCTCTCTCCCTGCTCAAGTCCCTCAAGCCGGTCGCCGGCCGCGCCCTGCAGATCGCCCTGAACCGCGCCCTCGCGCTGGATCCGGATACCCGCCATGCGCTGGCCAGCCTCGACGGCCGGCATATCGACCTGACCCTGGAAGCGCCTTCGCTGGCGATGCGCATCAGCGTCGAGGGCGATCAACTGCGGGTTGGCCCGGTCGACACGCAGGAAGCCGATCTGGCCGTGCGCAGCAGCCTGGCCGGCGTGTTGGCGCAGTTGCCACTGCTGGCCAACGCGCGCCGCGCCGACAGCACCGGCAAGGGCCGCGTGCGCGTAGCCGGCGACGCCGAACTGGCGCGCCGCCTGCAGCAGCTGGCCAAGGGCTTCGATCCGGACTGGCAGCAGCCGTTCGTCAGCGTATTCGGCGAGGTGCTGGGCGTGCAGGTGGCCAACACCCTGCGCAGCGCCCTGCAGCACGCACGCCAGGGCGCGATCGACCTGGCCCACAGCGCAGCCGAATTCATCACCGAGGAATCGCGTGATGTGGTGCCGCGTGCCGAACTGGATGCCTTCCATGACGACGTGGACGTGCTGCGCGATGACGTCGAGCGCCTGGGCGCGCGCGTGCAGCGCCTGCGGGGTGCCGCATGAAGGCGGTGCTGCGGGCCAGCCGCATCGGCCGGGTGATCCTGCGTTACCGCCTCGACGATCTGCTGCAGGGCACGCCGGCCGAGCGCTGGCTGCGCCTGGCCAAGCCGTTCGTGCCGCGCGCTTCGGCCGATATTGCCGCACAATCGCGCGGCGCTC
This sequence comes from Stenotrophomonas sp. Sm6012, assembly GCF_030985895.1. Taxonomy (NCBI): domain Bacteria; kingdom Pseudomonadati; phylum Pseudomonadota; class Gammaproteobacteria; order Lysobacterales; family Lysobacteraceae; genus Stenotrophomonas; species Stenotrophomonas sp. Sm6012. Next base: position 1,011 of record NZ_JAPTFX010000124.1, read on the forward strand.
GCCTGCGCCTGGCGTTGCAGGACCTGGGCCCGATCTTCGTCAAGTTCGGCCAGATCCTGTCGACCCGCCGCGACCTGGTACCGCCGGACGTGGCCAACGAGCTGACCCTGCTGCAGGACCGGGTCAAGCCGTTCGATGGTGATACCGCGCGTCGCATCGTCGAAGAAGCGCTTGGCCTGCCGGTGAGCGAGGCGTTTGCCAGCTTCGACACCGAACCGCTGGCTTCGGCCTCGATCGCGCAGGTGCACGCAGCGACGCTTGCCGACGGCCGCCAGGTGGTGGTCAAGGTGCTGCGCCCAGGCATCGAGAAGCAGATCGACGCCGACATCGCCCTGCTCAACTCGCTGGCCGCGCTGGTCGAGCGCACCCACCCGCGTGCCGACAAGATCCGGCCGCGTGAGGTAGTGGCCGAAGTCGAGAACACTTTGGCTGCCGAATTGGATCTGCAGCGCGAAGGCGCCAATGCCAGCGTGCTGCGCCGCTTCTGGGAAAACAGCGACGACCTGTACGTGCCGGAAGTGATCTGGAGCCACACCGCCGAGCGTGCGCTGACCCTGGAACGCGTATGGGGCATCCCGTCCGATGACATCGCCGCGCTGGACAAGGCCGGCATCGACCGCAAGGCGCTGGCCGCCAAGGGCGTGCGGGTGTTCTACACCCAGGTGTTCCGCGACAACTTCTTCCATGCCGACGCGCACGCCGGCAACATCTGGGTCGACACCGATCCGGCGCGCCGTGCCAACCCGCGTTTCATCGCGCTGGACTTCGGCATCATGGGCCAGCTCTCGCAGGAAGATCAGTACTACCTGGCCGAGAACTTCATGGCCATCTTCAACCGCGATTACCGCCGCATCGCCGAACTGCACGTGCAGGCACGCTGGATGCCGGACCACGTGCGCATCGATGATCTGGAAGCGGCGGTGCGTTCGGTGTGTGAGCCGTACTTCACCCGCCCGCTGTCGCAGATCTCGCTGGCCGAAGTGCTGATGAAGCTGTTCCGCGTGGCGCAGCGCTACCAGCTGACCCTGCAGCCGCAGTTGATCCTGCTGCAGAAGACCCTGCTGAACATCGAAGGTGTCGGCCGCCAGCTCGATCCGCAGATCGACATCTGGGCAGTGGCCAAGCCGGTGCTGGCGAAGATCCTGCGCGAGCGCTACAGCCCTCGCCGGGTGGTGCGCGAGATCGGCAAGCGCCTGCCGGAGATCATGACCCATGCGCCGGACATGCCGCGGCTGGTACACGCCTGGCTGACCCAGCAGGTGGAAGGCCGCCACGAACTGGCGATGCGCTCGCGCGATCTGGTGGCGCTCGATGCCAGCCTGCAGCGCCTGCAGAAGCGCGCGGTAGGGGCGATCACCGGCGTTGGCCTGCTGGCCATCGCGGCTCTGATGTACGTGCTGCAACCGCCGGGCTGGTACTGGGGTGACCTGCCGATGTGGAGCTGGCTGTCCGGCGCGGTTGGCGCAGTGGCGCTGCTGCGCGCGTGGTGGCGCTGAGCCGGTCAGGCTGAGGGCCGGCGGCGATGCATGCCGCCGACCCACCCCGGGTTTTTACCAGTGGTAGCCCAGGCCCACGTGCGACTGCACGCTCTGGAAGGTGTCCAGGCGGGTCTTGTGCCAGGTTTTGCCGATGCCCATGTCCAGCACCAGATGTTCGCCCAGCGGCTGGCTGCGGCGCAGGAAGGCGCGCCGCGCATCGTGTTCGCGCAGCAGCAGCGGATCGGACTCTGCCGCGTAGCCGGACGTGCCGGTGCCCAGCCACAGCTGGGTTGAACCGCGGCCCTGGGCGTCCTTCAGTCGCAGCGACAGCGTGGTGCCATGGCCGTCGGGCCCATTGGACTGACGGTGACGCTCGTGGCGCAGCGAGGCGGTCACGCGCGGGAAGTAATGCGAGGCCCCCACCGACCAGCCGCTCACGTACGCGCCGGCGTGGTACTGCGCGTACTTGCCGCCCACGCTGAGCACGGTCTGCGGCGCCACCTTCCACTGCAGGTCCTGGTTGACCTGGCGGTTCACGAACACCGGATTATCGTTGGACGCAGTGACGGCGGTGCGGGTGGACAACCGCGGGCTCCAGCGCTGGTGCAGCGAGGCCTGCACGCGGTTGCCGCTGAAGCGCCTGCTGCCAAAGTCGCGTTCACCATGGGCCAGGCCGAGGTGCCAACGGGTGTGGCCGTTGCGGCCGGCCACATCCAGGGTCTGCACGTCGCGCTTGCCGAAGCTGTCGGTGTAGTCGGCATGGTCCAGCTGCATCGAAACACGGTCGACGCCGGCATGGGCGCTGGACACAGCCAGCAACAGGGCGCACGGCAGCGCGCCACGGAAGATCAATCGCATGGGGTTACTCCAGGGGTTGGGAATGCAGCGACTGCAGCAGCCGGTAACGGCCCGGCGGCAGGTTTCGTTCCACGGTGATGCGCGGTCCGAACTGGCTGCCCGGTGCGATGATGCGACCGGGCAGGATGATCACGCCGACGCCCAGCGAGGCGCCTTCACCGATCCACGCGCCAAGCTTGTCGCGCTGGCTGTCGATGACGGCGCCGCCGATGTGCACGGCGACCGTCGCGCCATCCAGGCGATGGTTGCTGGTGCGCACCAGCGCGCCAAGGTAGGCACGGGCATCGATACGGCTGTCGCCGATGAAGCACTGCGGACCGATGCTGACGCTCTCGCCGATCAACGCGTTCTTCAGTTCGCTGGCAAAGCCGATGCGGGTGCCATCGCCGATGCGCAGCGGGCCACGCAGCAGCGCGTTGTTGCCGATCAGGCAATCACGGCCGATCGATATCGGGCCCTGCAGATGGGCTCCGTCGCAGATGCGGCTGCCGGCACCGATGCACACCGTCCCCTGCACGGTTGCACGTGGCGACACCTGGGCGCTGGAATCGATGTGGGATGCCAGTGCCGGGAGCGCATCGGCCAGGGCGGTGAGATCATTCCACCACATGCGGATACCTCGTCGGCTTGTCGCGTACCGGCTCGCGGCCGGTGAACAGCCCGGCAAGGCCGTGCATCACCCAGATCGCATAGGCAAGCAGTACATAAAGCATCGAGAAGGCGGCGGCAGGCACCAGCCAGGCGCGGCGATGATGGATGGCGCTGATCAGCGCCAGCAGCATGACCACGCCTATCCAGAACAGCGGCATCACCGCCAATGCCAGGCCGGCGGGTCCATGCAGCATCGCCGCGCCGAACCAGACCTGCAGCGTCAGCACGATGCCGGCCAGCGCCAGCAGCATCATCGGCAGGATGCTGAACAGGCCGAAGCGGGTCAGCAGCAGGCCGCGATGCAGGCGCATGCAGACCGCATAGCCGACGATCCAGCGCCGCCAGCGCCGCCATTCCTCCACCAGCGTGTTGCACTCCTGCGGGTAGACCACGCAGCGCACGCTCTGGCGCACGCGGTAACCCTGCGCGACCAGCGACCAGGACATGTCCAGGTCTTCCACGCGGGTGCGGTCGGAGAAGCCGACCTTGCGCAGCACCGAGGTGCGGAACAGGCCGCACGAGCCGGAGACGATGAACGGCGCGCCGCCCAGCCACTGCTGGAAGCTGCGCTTGATCACGATCATCGGCAGTTTCAGGCTGGCACGCACATGCGGCAGGAAACCGGCGCCTTCCAGGCTGGACGAGGGCACGCCGCCGACCGCATCGGCGCCACGCTCGATTTCGTCCAGCAGGTATCCCAGGCCATGCCCGCGCGGATCGATATGGGTGTCGGCGTCGGTCAGGAACACCTGTTCGGCGGTGGCGTGCTGCAGGCCGTGCATCAATGCCCCCCCTTTGCCGGTATTGGCCTGGTGCACCGCCACCAGACGCCCTGGCCAGCGTGCCTGCAGCGCATCGAGCACCGCAGCGGTGTCATCGGTGGAGCCATCATTCACGCAGATCACCCGGGCCAGGTAAGGGTTCTTCAACAGGCTGGTCAACGAGCGCTCCAGGCACGGGGCTTCGTTGTAGGCCGGAACGATCGCGTCGATGCTGTACAGGTGCGTACTCGGCCGGCGCGACAGCAGCATGCAGATACGCACCAGGATGAAGACGCACATGGCCAGGAACAGCAGCGTCTTCATCAGAGCACCAGCCGATGGGGCAGGAAGCCCTCGCTGGGGCCGATACCGATCTGTTGCCCGCGGAACTGTGCGTGGCAGCGCAGATGGTCCTCCTGCATGTACTGGCGATCGCTCTGGCTGGCATGCTCGCGCAGGGCGTGGATCTTCAGGTCCAGCTGCGCGCTGATGTCTTCGAATACCTGGGGTGCAAACTGCGGCAGGGTGCTGGGACTCTCGTAGCAGAGGATCTGCGGGACACTGCGGCAGGCGATGATCGATGCCTCGTGGACGGTGCGGTGATCCTGGTGGTGGTCCTCGCCGCACATCGTGTAGACGCGATGCGGCACGAGCGTGGCGCAGGCCTGCTCGATGGCCGCGATGATGTCGTTGCGGCAGCCCGGGAAACGCGTGTCCGGAAAGTCCTGCTGGATCACGTGGCCGACTCCGAGTCGGTGCAGGGCGCGGTGGGATTCATCGCTGCGGTCGATACCGGTGTGGCAGCCGCGGCCGCCGCGGCTGAGCACCAGCGCATGGATGCGCGCACCCGTGCGTGCCAGCTTGGCCAGGCTGCCACCGCAGCCGAGTTCGATGTCGTCGGGGTGGGCGCCGATTGCCAGAATGTCGAAGGCCATGGCCGTGTCCTTGCGAAAACCGAGGGAGCGGCGGGCAGGTGGAACGTCCCGCGCGAAAGAGGCGGAACTATCGCAACTCGAGCAACGCGAAAGATTAGGATCAATCTGAAAATGTGACTTGATCGGCCACAATGGCCGCCCTGACGCGGCAAATGAAAGAGGCGACAGCGATGCAGCTTTCGGTATTGAGGGACGAACTGGCGCGTTTCGGTGCCGATAACGACGCACGCGAGACCGAACGTGCCCGGCGCATGCTCAACATCACGCCGCAGACCGGTGAGTTCCTGTCGGTACTGGTGCGTTTCGGTGCAGCACGGCGCGTACTGGAGATCGGCACCTCCAACGGCTACTCCACGCTCTGGCTGGCCGAAGCCGCCGCCGCCATCGGCGGCCACGTGACCACGCTGGAGTACGCCGAAGACAAGGTGGCGATGGCGCGAGCGACGTTCGTGCGCAGTGGCCTGGCTGAGCGCATCACGCTGGTCCACGCCGATGCCGGCCAGTGGCTTGCGCAGGCCGCCGATGCCAGTCTCGATCTGTTGTTCCTCGATTCGGACCGCGAACAGTACGCCGGCTGGTGGCCGCAGCTGCGCCGGGTGCTGCGGCCCGGTGGCCTGCTGGTGGTGGACAACGCGATCTCGCATGCCGCGCAGATGGAGCCGCTGCGCGCGCTGTTTGCAGCCGACGCCGGCTTCAGCAGCAGCCTGGTGCCGGTGGGCAACGGCGAGTTGCTGGCGGTGCGCAACGCCTGACTGCCCTACAGGTAGGTGCCAACCTTGGTTGGCACGCTGTTGCCGGTCGCGCAGAGCAGCCGAGCATGGGCTCGGCTCTGCAGGAAGCAGGCCCTTATAATCCCGCGGTGAGCACCGAACCCGACACCCTCGCTGCGGTCGAGACCGACACCGCACCCCTGCAGCTGCTGCACCTGGATGAGCGCCTGGCCGTGGTCAACAAGCCGGCCGGGCTGATGGTCCACGACAGCAAGCTGGCCCGCGGCGAAGACGATTTCCTGGCCGACCGCCTGCGCGAGCAGCTGGGCCGCCCGATCTTCCTGGTCCATCGCCTGGACCGGGCGACCAGTGGCTGCCTGCTGCTGGCCTTCGACCGCGATACCGCCAGCGCGCTGGGCAAGGCGCTGATGGGCGGCGAAGTGCTGAAGGACTACCTGACCGTGTGCCGGGGCTGGCCGGCCGAGCTCGCCTGGCAGGTCGACCATGATCTGGACGGCGGCCCGGGCAAGCCGGTGAAGAAGCCGGCGATCACCGACTTCCAACGCCTGGCCACCGGCGAGCTGTCGGTGCCGGTCGGTGAATTCACCCGCTCACGCTACGCGCTGCTGCGCTGCCAGCCGCAGACCGGGCGCTTCCGGCAGATCCGTCGCCACCTCAAGCACCTGTCGCACCACATGATCGGCGACACCAGCCACGGTGATGGCCGCCACAACCGCATCTTCCGTATGCAGGGCGTGCATCGCATGCTGCTGCACGCCGAGCGCCTGCGGTTCCCGCATCCCGACGGTGGCACGGTGGATGTACGCGCGCCGCTGGACGCTGGGTTCCAGAAGGCGCTGGACCTGTTCGGCTGGCAGGTGGATAGCGCTTGACGGTCGTGCCGGCCACTGGCCGGCAGCTACGCGATTCCAGATGTACCGGGGAGCCGGCCAGCGGCCGGCCCTACCTCACTTCTTTTCCGGTTCGTTGACGATCGCTTCCAGGTCCTTCTGCAGGTCCGCGAACAGCGGCTGCATGCGCGCCTGGATCGCCACCATCACGTTCTGCATCAGCGCCGGGGTCTTGTCCAGCAGGCTCTGGCCGGCCGCGCTCTCGTAGAACTCGGCCATCGCCAGCACGTCTTCCTTGCTGAAGGTCTTCTTGTACAGGTCCACGTACATCGGCCGCAGCTGCTGCCATGACAGGGCCTGGCGCAGGGTCTGGCTGGTCCGCGCCTGGATCCGCTTCAGCTGCTCCTGCTGCTGGGCGTTGAGCTGGCGCTGCGCGGCCACCTGCTGGAACTGCTGCTGCTGCATCGCTTCGATCTGCGGCAGCATGGTGTCGATCATGCTCTGCGCGCGCGAGGCCGAGAGCAGGCGGTTGATGTCGCCATCGGTCGGCGGCGCGGCCAGGGCCGGCACACTGGCCGCGGCCAGCGCCAGCAGCAGGGCGGCGCGGCGCAGCAGGGACGGCAGGGCGGGTGCGGTGCGGGTCATGCGGGCTTCCTGCGGTACATGGGACGGCCAGCATACCCGCAGCCAAGGCGAAGGCGGCGTGTTCGGTACCTGATCGGCGGCATACGGCGCGCGATGCCGCACTGCAGGGCGTGCCTGCCGCTACAATGCGCGGATGGGCAGTGGACCGGTCACCATCAGCGCGCAGCTTGAAATCCCCGACGGCGAGATCGTCGAGCGGTTCGTGCGTGCCAGTGGCGCCGGTGGGCAGAACGTCAACAAGGTCTCCACTGCGGTGGAACTGCGTTTCGACGTGGCCAACTCGCCCTCGTTGCCCGAGCCGTTGCGCACGCGCCTGCTGGCGCGGCGTGACCGGCGCATGACCGGCGAAGGCGTGCTGGTCATCGATGCGCAACGGTTCCGGACCCAGGATCGCAATCGCGAGGATGCGCGCGATCGGCTGGCGGCCTTCATCCAGGCCGGGCTGAGCGTGCCCAAGCCGCGCAAGGCCACCAAGCCGACCCTCGGGTCGAAACTGCGTCGTCTGGACGCCAAACGCGGGCGCGCGCAGATCAAGCGCGGGCGCTCATCACGTGACTGGGAGTGATTGCTTGAACAACCCGACTCCGTTGCTGCCGGCCGTGCCGCCGCAGATGCCACAGGTCAAACCCAACGCCTTCCTGCGCTGGCTGGCGCGCTGCACCCTGCGCATGGGCGGCTGGAAGGTAACCGGCACCCTGCCTGACATTCCCCGGCTGGTGTTCATCATCGCGCCGCATTCGTCCAACTGGGACGGGCTGTGGGGCATGGCGGCCAAGATCGCGCTGGGCATGAAGGTGAAGGTGCTGGGCAAGGCCTCGCTGTTCTGGTGGCCGCTGGGCCCGTTGCTGCACAAGCTGGGCGTGATCCCGCTGGACCGCAGCTCGCCGCAGGGCACCGTTGGCCAGGCGGTGGACCTGCTGCGCAACAACGAGAAGATGTGGTTCGCGATCACCCCCGAAGGCACCCGCAAGGCGGTGAAGGACTGGAAGGCTGGCTTCCTGAAGATCGCGCGGATGGCCGACGTGCCGATCCTGGCCGCGTACTTCCACTACCCGGAAAAGACCATCGGCATCGGGCCGCTGTTCACGCCCAGCGGTGATGACGCCGCCGACATGGCCGCCATCCGCGAGTTCTACCGGCCCTGGATCGGCAAGACCCGCGGCACGGTCTGAGCCGGCCGGCAGGCCCCGCATAGACGCCACGTCCGGCACATGCCGGGCGAGCGCGACAGGAGTAGGGTGGAGGGCTGGTATTCCATACCGTCTGCCCAAGGAGCGTTTTACATGTCGCGTACCGTAGTCCTGGCCGCCGCCATCAGCCTGGCGCTGGCGGCCTGTTCCGGCAAGGAGTCCACCCCCGTGTCCGAAGCCCAGAAGACCCCGGCCCAGCAGCCGGCCGAAGCCTCCACCAATCCGCTGCTGAGCGCCAGCACGCTGCCGTTCCAGGCGCCGCAGTTCGACAAGATCAAGGACAGCGATTACCTGCCGGCCTTCGAGGAAGGCATGCGCCAGCACCTGGCTGACGTGCGCAAGATCGCCGACAGCAGCGAACCGGCCACCTTCGACAACACCATCGTGGCGATGGAGCGCAGCGGCGAGACCCTGACCCGCGTGTCGCGCATCTTCTTCGGCCTGGTCCAGGCCGATACCAACGACGCGCGCCAGAAGATCCAGGAAGAAGTGGCGCCGAAGCTGGCCGCGCACCAGGACGAGATCAACCTCGATCCGAAGCTGTTCGCGCGTGTGAAGTCGATCTATGACCAGCGCGACACGCTGGAGCTGGACCCGGTGCAGAAGCGCCTGGTCGAGCACTACTACGACGGCCTGGTGCGTGCCGGTGCGCAGCTGTCCGACGCCGACAAGGCATCGCTGCGCAAGCTGAACGTGGAAGAGACCACGCTCTCCACCCAGTTCCACACCCGCCTGGTGGCCGCCACCGCCGCCGCCGCCGTGGTCGTCGACGACAAGGCCAAGCTGGCCGGGCTGGACGAGGACGCGATCAACAACGCGGCCGCCGCCGCCAAGGATCGCAAGCTGGACGGCAAGTTCGTGCTGCCGCTGCAGAACACCACCCAGCAGCCGGTGCTCGGCTCGCTCAGCGACCGTGACCAGCGCGCGGCCGTGCTGAAGGCTTCGGAGACCCGCGCCGAGCGTGGCGATGCCAACGACACCCGGCAGACCGTGCAGCGCCTGGCCCAGCTGCGTGCGCAGAAGGCCAAGCTGCTCGGCTTCGATACCTTCGCCGACTACCAGCTGGGCGACCAGATGGCCAAGACCCCGGCCGCCGCGCTGAAGCTGCTGACCGACACCGTGCCGGCCGCCACCGCCAAGGCCCGCGCCGAAGCCGGCGAGATCCAGAAGGTGATCGACGCGCAGAAGGGCGGCTTCCAGGTTGCGGCGTCCGACTGGGACTTCTACGCCGAGCAGGTGCGCAAGGCCAAGTACGATCTGGACGAGTCGCAGATCAAGCCGTACTTCGAACTGGACAACGTGCTGCAGAACGGCGTCTTCTACGCCGCCACCCAGCTGTACGGCATCACCTTCAAGCCGCGTACCGACATTCCGACCTACAACCCGGACATGAAGGTGTACGAAGTGTTCGACAAGGACGGCACCTCGCTGGCCCTGTTCTACACCGACTACTTCAAGCGTGACAGCAAGTCCGGCGGCGCCTGGATGGACGTGTTCGTTGAACAGGACGGCCTGACCGGTGCCAAGCCGGTGGTCTACAACGTCTGCAACTTCACCAAGCCGGCCGCCGGCCAGCCTGCGCTGATCAGCTTCGACGACGTCACCACCATGTTCCATGAGTTCGGCCATGCACTGCACGGCATGTTCTCGAACGTGAAGTACCCGTCGATCGCCGGCACCGCAACCTCGCGCGACTTCGTCGAGTTCCCCTCGCAGTTCAACGAGCACTGGGCGCTGGACCCGAAGGTGTTCGCCCACTACGCCAAGCACTACAAGACCGGCGAGGCGATGCCGCAGGAACTGGTCGACAAGATCCTCAAGGCACGCAGCTTCAACCAGGGCTACGCGACCACCGAGTACTTGTCGGCTGCGCTGCTGGACCTGGCCTGGCACACGCAGAAGGCCGACGCGCCGCTGCAGGATGTGGGCGCCTTTGAAGCCAGCGCGCTGAAGAAGTTCAAGGTCGACCTGCCGCAGGTGCCGCCGCGTTACCGCACCACCTACTTCGACCATATCTGGGGTGGCGGTTACTCGGCCGGTTACTACGCCTACTTCTGGGCCGAAGTGCTGGACCATGACGCCTACCAGTGGTTCACCGAACACGGTGGCCTGACGGCGGCCAACGGCCAGGAGTTCCGCGACAAGATCCTCTCGCGTGGCAACAGCGTGGAGCTGTCGACCCTGTACCGCGATTTCCGCGGCAAGGACCCGTCGGTGGAGCCGCTGCTGAAGTTCCGCGGGCTGAAGTAAGTAAGAAAGCGAAAACGGCGGGGGCAGCCCCGCCGTTTTTCTTTTGCGTCGATGTCATCGATGAATTCTGCAGTTACCGCTCATCCACGCATGGCGTGGATCTACTGCAGATCGCAGGAATATGTCGAAGGTGGGCTGGGTCCGGTTGCGGGGGTATCCGCGCCATGGATGGCGCGGCTAAGCCTCCATGGACGGATTCACGGCGTCCCCCGCAAACCCATCCCGCCCGGCCAACCCCAAGGCTTCTGCTTTGAAACGCCGCCCACCACGAGGGGCTGCGCCGTTGGCCGAAAACCTAGATCGGTGCCAACGCGGTGAACGGCGCCCACGGCAGGTTGCGCAGCAGCGCATACCCGGGCAGCACCCAGAGCCAGAACACGGGGTTGGCCAGTACCCGCATCAGCGGGTCGAGCACGCGCGGGCGAATGCCGGCGATGTTCAGCAGCATCAGCAGCAGGAACGGCAGGCTGATGACCAGCAATGGGTTCATCGCCATCGCGCCCGGAAGGTCGAAATGGACCAGCGAATACAGGCAGCGCGTGCTGCCACAGCCCGGGCAGTACAGGCCGGTCAGCGCGTACAGCGGGCAGCTCGGCAAGGGATTGCCGGCGACATACGGATTGACGTTGCGCAGCACCACCGTGGCACCCACGGCCAGGCCGGCGGAGACCAGCAGCGGCGCCCAGCGGGCGAGTCGGGAACGGGCGGGTAGCGCGGACATGCAACAACGGATCCGGCGCAGGCGCCGGATCCGTCCAGGCGTATCAGTAGCCGCTGTTGCTCATCGCGCCCATGCCGCCGAGCACAACGAAGAACAGCACGTACAGCACGACCACCACGACCCAGGCAATGGCCGACCAGATGGCCCACTTCTTGGCCTTGGCGGCCGAATCCTGGGCGCCAGCGATGTCGCCCGCAGCCAGCTTGCCGTTGACCTGTGCGGCGTAGACGATCGAGACGATGCCGGCCGGCAGACAGCAGAACAGGGTGGTCAGGATGGCCCAGACCAGGTTGTTCGGGACCTGCGGAGTAGCGGTGTTCATGGGTTCAAGCTCCTTGATGGGTGGTGGTTGTGAATCATTGGTCGGAAAGAGCGCCCAGTACGGCCAAGCCGCCGAACAGCCCGAACCACAACAGCAACAGGACCGGCAGGGTCACGGCCGAAGCCACCGCCCACCAGCCCGCCTTGCGCGACGCGCTATACGCCCCCGGCAGGTCGCCGGCCGCGCGGCGGCCATCGACCTGGGAAGCGTAGACGATCGACACCACGCCCAACGGCAGGCAGCAGAACAGCGTCGTCAGGATCGCCCAGACAAGATGGTTGGGGATGTAGACCGGACGGCTGAGCGGTGGTGGTTGATTCAAAGCGAGACTCCATTCCTTGGTGGCCGGCCACGATGCATTGGCCGGGCCTCCCCCCTGTGGGTGCGTAATCTACCGCAACCGGCGTTGCATGTATGCGTTTACATGCACGGCATGACGTGTTCTCCACTGGACGGTGGCGTATGCGGGGAGGTCGCCGGGCCGGCCTGGCGGGCCGGCTACGTCAGGCGTGATCCCCGCGCAGGGCGCGCACCTGGGCTTCCAGCGCAGGGGCGTCGGTGCTGCGGCCGTCCACGGCCGGTGCCGCCACCACCTCGATGGTGGCGCGGAAGCGGCGCGGCACGCGCATGCGCCCGAGGCGGCTGTCGCGGCGGCTCCACATGCTCGACCACATGCCACGCAGCGCCATCGGCACCACCGGCACCGGCCGCCGTTCGAGGATCTTCTCGACGCCGGACTTGAACGGCGCCATGGTGCCGTCGCTGGTCAGTGCGCCTTCCGGGAAGATGCAGACCAGCTCGCCCTCGGCCAGCGCGGCATCGATCTCGTCGAACGCGCGCTGCATCAATGCCGGATCTTCGCGCGCACCGGCGATCGGGATGGCCTTGGCGGTGCGGAAGATCCAGCGCATCACCGGGATGTTGAAGATCCTGTAGTACATGACGAAGCGCACCGGGCGCGGGATCGTCGCCGACAGGATCAGCGCGTCCATGTAGCTGACATGGTTGCAGACCAGCAGCGCAGCACCCTCGTCGGGCACATTGGCCTCGATGCCGTGCGGGCGCAGCCGGTACAGGGTGCGCACCATCACCCAGCTGAGGAAACGCATCAGGAATTCGGGGACGATGGTGAAGATGTAGATCGCCACCAGCGCATTGGCGATGGCCAGCGCCAGGAACTGCTGCGGAATGGTCCAGTGCAGCAGCTTGTGCGCGCCCAGTGACAGCAGGGCGGCGGCCACGATGAAGCCGGAGTTCTGGATGTTCAGCGCGGCGAACACGCGTGACATCTGTGCCTTCGGCGTGCGGCTCTGGATCAGCGCGAACAGCGGCACCACGAAGATGCCGGTGAACAGGCCGATGCCGACCAGGTCGATGACGATGCGGAGGCTGCCGGGCTGCTGCAGGAAGGTGCCGACGGTCAGCCCGTGCACGGTGGCCTCGCCGCTGCGGGCGAAGTACAGGTCAAGCAGGAACGCGGTCATGCCGAACGCACCCAGCGGCACCAGGCCGATTTCCACCGTGCGTGCCGACAGCTTCTCGCACAGCAGTGAGCCGACGCCGGTGCCGACCGAGAACAGGGCGAGCGCGAAGATGTACAGGATCGGCTCGCCGCCCAGGTTGGCCACCGCGTAGGCCGGCAGCTGCGAGGTCAGCACGGTACCGACGAACCAGAACCAGGACACGCCCAGGATCGCGTTGCGCACCGCCTTCTGCTGGCGCGCCATGCGCAGCACCGCCAGCGATTCCGGCAGCGGATTCCAGTTGATCTTCAGGTTCGGGTCGCCGGCGTCGACCTTGGGAATCAGCCGCGCGGCGATGTTGCCGCAGATGGCCAGGCCGATGATCGCGCACGCCGCCACCACCGTGCCGTGGCTGCCGGCCACGGTGAACACCAGGCCGCCGACGATCATGCCGGACAGGATCGACATCGACGTGCCCATCTCGACCAGGCCGTTGCCACCGGTCAGTTCTTCGGGCCTGAGCACCGACGGCAGTACCGAGTACTTCACCGGGCCGAACAGCGTCGACTGCATGCCGGTGCAGAACAGCGCGATCAGCAGCACCGGCAGACTCTGGGTCAGGAAGCCGGTGGCGGCCAGCGACATGATCACGATCTCCATGGTGGTGGTGATCACGATCAGCCGCGATTTTTCCAGCTTGTCGGCAATCTGCCCCGCCAGTGCCGAGAACAGGAAGTACGGCAGGATGAAGATGGCTGGCGCCAGCGTGGCGTACAGCCCCAGTTCTTCCTCCGGCACGGCCATGAACAGCAACATGCTGATGATCGCCTGCCGGTAGACGTTGTCATTGAATGCACCGAGCGCCTGGACCACGAAGAACGGCAGGAAACGGCGCTGGCGCAGCAGGGCGAACTGGTTGTGACCGGACATGGAGCCTCCTTGACCGGCGCAGCCTAGCATTCCTGCCTATCCGCCGGGACCATGGCGGGATGCATCCACGCATGGCGTGGATCTACTGAAGCCCCACGACGGTGGGTGCGGACCTGTGGGTGCGGACCGTGGTCCGCACACCTCCC
>NZ_JAPTFX010000125.1:0-14627 GCF_030985895.1 Stenotrophomonas sp. Sm6012
GGCCAAGCCCCCAAGGACGGGTTCACGGCGTCCCCCGCGAACCCACCCCGCCCGGCCAAGCGCGGCGTTTGCTCCACGCGACCATGCGGGCAGCCACGAGGGGCTGCGCCGTTGGCTGGAAATCTAGTACCGCTTGATCCCCGGCACGGTGCAGCTTTCCAGCTGCGCATGCGCCGACAGCGCATTCTCCTTTTCGCCACGCGCCAGGCGCGACTGCTCGATCGTGGCCCAGTGCCGGCGGCACAGCGGCCCCGTCTTCGAACCCAGATCGATCGCCTTGCGTGCGAATGTCTCCGCCTGCGCCCACTGGCCCTGCAGCAGCGCCAGCTCGGCACGTTCCTGCAGCACCGCCGGGTCACCCGCCACGATCTCCAGCGCATGGTCCAGGCTGCTGGCCGCGGCGGCCAGATCATTGGCCTGTCGCTGCGCCTGCGCGGTCACCCGCAGATCTTCAACCTGCGAATCGCGCAGCGGCTGCACCGACAGCTCCTTGTCGTCCGGGCCGGCGGCTGCGTCCACGGCGGCCAGGCGCTGCGCCGGCGTGGTGGTATCAACCGGCGGCTTGGCCACCGGCGGTGCGCTGCTCACGCACGCGGCCAAGGCCAGGCTGAGGCCGGTCAGGGCCAGGGGCTGCAGCAGGGATCGCATGTTCATCGGCATCATCGGCTTGGAGGAGGAGTGGCAGCCGCGGGGGCCGCGGCGGGTTCCGCAGGGGCGTCCGGCTTGCGGTCCAGGCCGAACCAGCTGCGCCAGCCACCGCCTTCGCCCTCGGTTCCACCCTGCCCGTCCGGCGATACTGCCGGCGCGCACGGTGCATAGGCCGGCGCGTAGCCCACCACGAACGGGAAGCGACGCGCGCCAGGGCAGCCTTCATCGGTACTGTTGATGCCGGTGGGCGCCACCGACTGCCAGTCCAGGCCCTTGTTGCTGACGCGCAGCGGCGCACTTGGCAGGCGCTGGAAAATGCCGGACCACACCCTCATTGCACCGGTAGCGCCGTACAGGCCCGCCTGCTCGTTCTGGTCGTTGCCGATCCAGATCACCGCCAGATGATCGCCGGTGTAACCGGCGTACCAGCTGTCACGGCCATCATTGGTGGTACCGGTCTTGCCGGCCGGCTGCAGCCGGCCCAGGCCGTCGGCGTTGAGGCGCTGCGCGGTACCACTGGCGACCACCTGCTGTAGCCCGACGCTGATCAGGTTGGCGGCGATCGAGTCGCCCTCCTGTGCCGGCGCCGGGGTCTTGTCATAGCGCTTGAGCAGCTTGCCCTGCGGATCGAGCACGCCACGCACCGCGTGCAACGGCTGGATCTCGCCGCCGGACGCCAGGAACTGGTACAGCTGTGCCATCGCATACGGGCTCTGGTCGGTCGAGCCGAGGATCACCGCCGGATTCGCCTCGGCCTTGATGCCGGCCAACACGTGGATCAGCTGGGTCACGCGCTCGGGACCGACCTGCATGCCGACGCGCACGGTGGCCTGGTTGTAGGAATGGGCCAGCGCATCGATCAGGCGCACCGTACCGTGGCTGCGGTTGTCCGCGTTGCCGGGGTTCCAGTTGCGGCCGCGGCCGAGCTGCACCGTCACCGGGGAATCGTCGACCCAGCTGGCCAGCGAGTAGCGGTCCGGCTGTGCCAGCGCCAGCAGGTACACGAACGGCTTGAGCAGCGAACCCACCGGACGCTGTGCCTCGATCGCGCGGTTGAAGCCGACCTCGGAGACCTCACGGCTGCCGATCACCGCCAGCACATCACCGTTGTGCACATCGGTGAGCACCATGCCGGCCTGCAGTTCGGGGCGTCGCTTGCTTTCCAGCGACTTGATGGTACGGGTCACCGCGCCTTCGGCGTAGGCCTGCGCGGACGGCGACATGCCGGTCATCACGCTCAGGCCGGCGCCCTGCAGCGCCGACTCCGGATAGTCATGGCCCAGCTGGCGGCGGACCAGGTCGACGTAGGCCGGGAAGCGGTTGGCCGCCACCAGGCCCGGCGTCTTCGGCACGCCCAGCGGCGCCTTCAACGCGCGCTGGTACTCGGCATCGTCGATCAACGTGGCCTCGTGCAGCTTGCCCAGCACGAAGTTGCGGCGATCCAGCGCGCGTTCCGGATTGCGCCGCGGGTCGTAGAAGGACGGGCCCTTGACCAGGCCGATCAGCAGCGCGATCTGCTCGGTTTCCAGCGACGACAGGTCGCGGCCGAACCAGAACTCGGCACCGGAGGACATGCCGTGGATGGCCTGGCTGCCACGCTGGCCCAGGTACACCTGGTTGAGGTAGGCCTCGAAGATGGTGCGCTTGTCGTAACGCGCTTCCATGATCAGCGCGTACAGCACTTCGTTGAACTTGCGGGTGACCGTCTGTTCCTTGCCGATGCCGAGCAGGCCGCTGCGGGCCAGCTGCTGGGTCAGCGTGGACGCGCCCTGGCGGCTTTGGCCACCGGAGCGGATGGTCACCCACACCGCGCGCGCGATGCCGGACAGATCGATACCGTGGTGACGGTTGAAATCCTTGTCTTCCACCGCCTGCAGGCCGGTCACCAGCAGGTCCGGCGCCTCATCCATGCGGATCAGGCGGCGCTCTTCCTGCTTCTGGCCGTACAGGGTGGCGATGCGCGCAGGATCCAGCCGTGCAGCCTTCAGCGCCTTGCGGTTGTCGGCATCGCGCAGCGAGGCCACGCCGCCATCGGCCAGCGACAGCTCCACCCGGCGCGGGGCGACCCGGCCGTCAACGTCGTTGTAGCCGCGGCTGGAGATCACGAAACGACCGCCATTCACCGCATAGGTGGCCGGCTCCTTGCCCTGCCCGTCATCGCGGTAGGCCGAAGCGGCCAGCTCGGTCTTCAGGGTGGCCGCATCCATTGCCTTGCCGGGCGCAAGCACCAGCGGGCGGGCGTACACGCGCGTCGGGATCTGCCAGCGCAGCTCACCAAAACGCTGCGTCACCTGTTGGTTCAGGTACAGCGTATAGGGAATGAGGAAACCCAATCCCAACGCGACCGCAGCCATGCTCCAGGTGATCAGGCGACGCCGCCACAGCGGACCGTTCTCCTGCTGGTCGTCGTCGTCGAAATCGTCGATGTCGTCGGAATCGTAGCGTCGGGGCACGGGAATGCGAGAATGTAGGGTCTGGCGAGTCTACCCCAGCCGCTGCGGCTGGCGAATTCTCCCGGGTCCCCCTGCTTAAGCTGGAGTTGCAACCGGATGGCGATGTCGCTGGCCGAGATCCGATACCTGATCAACCGCCTGACGGGCCTGGCCCGGCGGAGCCTGGCAAGCCTGCGCACCCGTGGCTGGCGGGCCACCTGGCAGCGCATCCGCGTTCATACCCAGCGCGCCGTTCCGGCTCCGCGCACGCCGCTGTACCTGCCGCCGGCACAGGCGTTTGCCCCCTTCACGGTGCCGTTCAGCGAGTCGCCGGAGGTGAGCATCGTCATCCCGGTCTACAACCACGTCGACCACACCCTGGCCTGCCTGCGCGCCCTGGCGGCGCACCCGCCGGCGGCGGCCTGCGAGATCCTGGTAGTGGATGACGGCAGCAGCGACGCCACCGTGCAGTGGATGCCGCAGGTGGCCGGGCTGTGCTATGAAGTTCGCGAGCACAACGGCGGCTTCATTGAAGCCTGCAATGATGGGGTGTCGCGTGCCCGCGGCCGCTACGTGGTGCTGCTCAACAACGACACGGTGCCGCAGCCGGGCTGGCTCGATGCCCTGCTCGACACCTTCGGCAACACGCCCGACGCCGGCCTGGTCGGCAGCCAGCTGCTGTACCCGGATGGCCGCCTGCAGGAATCGGGCGGGGTGATCTTCGCCGATGGCAGTGGCTGGAGCTACGGCCGCTTCGAGGCCGCCGATGATCCGCGCTTTGCCAGCCTGCGCGATGTCGACTACTGCTCGGGTGCGGCGCTGATGCTGCCGCGCACCCTCTGGCAGCAGCTGGACGGCTTCGATACCCGCTACAAGCCGGCGTACTACGAGGACACCGACCTGGCCTTCCGCGTGCGTGCCCAGGGCCTGCGCGTGCTGGTGCAGCCGGCCAGCCGGGTGATCCACGACGAGGGCACCAGCAACGGCACCGACACCGGCAGTGGGGTGAAGGCCTACCAGGTGCGCAACCAGGCCATCTTTGCCGCCCGCTGGGCCAGCGAACTGGCCCGTCATCCGGCGGTCGGCGAAGTACCGTCTCCGGCGCTGCTGCTGCGCGGCCGGCGCCAGGTGCTGATCCTGGACGAGGAAGTTCCACAACCGGATCGCGACTCCGGGTCGCTGCGCCAGGTCAACCTGATCCGCCTGCTGCTGCAGGGCGGTGCCCACGTGGTATTCGTACCCACCCGGCGCGAACATGCCGGTGCGGCGACCGAAGCGCTGCAGCGGATGGGCGTGGAAGTCTGGTATGCGCCCTTCCTGGACGGCGTGGCCGGCTGGCTGCGCAGCCACGGATCGCGTTTCGACGTGGCAATGCTGGTACGCCACCACGTCGCCCATGAGTGCCTGCCGCTGCTCAAGCGCTACGCACCGCAGGCACGCACCGTGTTCGACACCGTCGACCTGCACTACCTGCGCGAACGCCGCGGTGCCGAGGTAGCCAGAGACGCGACTCTCCTGCGCGCTGCCGAGCGTACCCGCAGCAGCGAGCTGGCAGTGATGGAGCAGTGCGACATCACCGTGCTGGTCAGTGCAGCCGAGCGTGAGCAGCTGCAGGCCGATGCCCCGCGGGTGCAGGTGGAACTGATCTCCAACCTGCACGAGGTTGCCGGTGCAGGTGCCGTGTTCGAGCAGCGCCACGACCTGGTATTTGTCGGCGGCTTCCGCCACCCGCCGAACCTGGATGGCATGGAATGGTTCATCGGCGAGGTCTTCGCCAACATCCGCGCCCGGCTGCCGGAGGTGCACCTGCACTGCATTGGCGCCGCAGCACCGGAGTCGTTGCTGGCGCAGGCCGCACGCCAGCCCGGCGTGCAGATGCACGGATTCGTCGAAGACATCACGCCCTACATGGACGGCGCACGCATTGCCATCGCGCCGCTGCGGTTCGGCGCCGGAGTGAAGGGCAAGATCAACCTGAGCATGGCCCATGGCCAGCCGGTGGTCGGTACCACCTGCGCAGTGGAAGGCATGCACCTGCATCCGGGCCGGGATGTACTGGTGGCTGACGACGCGCTCGGTTTCGCCGATGCGGTGGTCCGCCTGTATCAGGACCCGCATCTGTGGCAGCGGTTGTCCGATGCCGGCCTGGCCAATGTCGCCGAGCATTTTTCGCTCGATGCCGCACGTGCGACCGTGCAGCGCGTGTTCTTCGCCTAATCCGCCCGTCCACCCGCGCGACGCAGGCGGTCTTCGAATGCCGGCAGTTCCGCCAGTTCCGGCTGCAGCACCCGCGCCTGTCCGGCGGCATGCGCGGCAAAATCCAGGTCGCCGTTACCAAGCCGTTCGCTGCCGATCGCAAGCCAGCGCTGTGCCAGGCGCTGACGGGCAGCAGGCAGGCCGTTCGCGGTGGGCGACAGGGTCTGCCAGGCCTGCAGGCAGGCACCCGCGGCCTGCACCCGGTTCTGCCGCAGGTTGTCATCGAAGCAGGCACGGCTGGCGGGCAGCAAGCGCGCGGCGGCCGCTTTCACCCGGGAATCGCGCGGCGCCAGGGCCTGCGCTTCACGCAGCGCGTCGAACGCGCTGTGTCCCGGTGGACTGATCCACTCCCCGGCGCGCTCGGCGCGCTCGATCCTGCGCAGCAGCTCGCGCAACAGCCGCTCGCGCTGCGCGTTGCTGGCCGCCGGTTGCTGCAACGACCGCTGCGCCTGATGCGCACGTTGCAGGCGCTGCGCCAGCTGCTGGCGCGCCGCGGCCGACGCGCCCAGCGCCTCGGCCAACGCTGCATCACGCTGTGCTGCATCGAACTGGAAATCGTCGGCCTGGCCCTGGCTGCGCGCCAGCACGGCCTGCAGCACCTGCTCGCGGCCACGCAGGGCCGTGGGATCGTCCGGCGCCACGGCCAGCACGGCCAGGAATCCCTTTGCCGCATTTTCAAGTTGCTGGCGCTGCAACGCGCGCTGCGCCTGCCGCAGGCGCAGGTCCACGGCACGTGCCAGCGCCTCCTGGCTGGCCGGGAGGTCGGCATGGCCGGCATCGAACTGGCGGGCGCGCTGCACGATCGCAGCCGCCTCGGCCAGCTCCCCTCGCCCGGCCAGCGCACGTGCCTGCTGCAACAGATCGCTCAGGGCATCCTCGCGCCCTTCCAGCGCCGGCAGATTGTCCGGCTGCACTGCCAGGATGCGCTGGAACAGCGGCAATGCACTGCTGTCGCCATCATCAAGCCGCCCCGCCGCAAAGGCATTGCGCGCCTGTGCCAGCAGCGCACCGATGCCGGCCCCCGCGTTGCGTCGCGCCTGCAGCTGATGCGCGACAGCCTCGGCTTCGCTCTGCGGCACCTGCAGCTCGCGGGCCAACGCCAGTGCCTGCGCGCTGCCGTCGAGGTCGTTGTTCTGCAGCCTGTCGCGTGCCTGCTGCAGTGCCGCCGCAGCCGTTCGGGCCAGGCCTTCGCGCGCCTGCGGCCGATCACCGTCCAGGGCCAGCACCGCCTGGTAGCGCTCGCGTGCGCCACTGCCATCGGCCGCGCTCAACCGGCCCGCGGCGAGTGCGCGGTCACCCTCGGCCAGCAACTGTTCGATCTGCGGCTCATCCCAGAACCAGTCGGCCAGCGGCTTGCGCAGCAGCACCAGCAGCACGAACACGGCCAGCGCGGCGACCAGCGCCCAGCGCCAGACCCGGCGCGCATGGCGTGCCTGCAGCCACCACCAACGGCCTTCGCGGCGGACGCGGTCCAGCGCAGGATGTTCAGCGCCATGCGGGCGATGCGGGGGCTCGCGTTCCATGCGTGCAGGGTAGCCGGGGCAGCGTGAAGCTCAGCCGAGGCGACGTGCCTCGCTCACGCCCGGCAGCGCGTCCAGCTTGCCCAGCAGGGTCGACAGCTGGCCGTAGTCGCTCACCTTCAACCGCAGGCGCAGATGGGCACGGCCGCTGTTGCGCACGTTGTCACTGTGGATGTCGAGCACGTAGGCGTCTTCCTGGGCGATCAGGTTGGTGATGTCCTTCAGCAGCCAGCGACGATCAACCGCGGTGACCACCACGTCCACTTCGTAGCCGCCACCGGCCTGGCCCCATTCCACCGGCAGGATGCGCTGCGGGCTGGTGGCGGCCAGGCGGGCCAGCGCTGCACAGTCTGCCCGATGCACGGTGACACCCCGGCTACGGGTCAGGTAGCCGACGATCGGCTCGCCTGCCACCGGCTGGCAGCAGCGTGCCAGCTGCACCAGCAGATTGCCCACGCCCTGCACGGTGAACTTGGACTTGCCCAGGTTCTCCCGGCGCGCGGTCGGGCGCGGCAACGCCGGCGCGGCTGCCGGCTGGCTGGCCGCGCGCTCGGCTTCCAGCAGGGCGCGGCTGACCTGGTTCGGCCCGGTATCGCCCAGCGCCACCTGGATGTAGAGGTCATCGACACTGTCGGCATGGAATTTCTTCGCCGCCACCGCCAGATCCGAATGCTGCAGGCCCAGCCGCTTCAGCTCGCGCTCGAGCAGCTCACGCCCGGCCTGCACGTTGCGCGCACGGTCCAGCTTGTGGAACCAGCTGCGCACCTTCTCGCGGGAGCGGTTGCTGGCCAGGAAGCCATTGGCCGGCATCAGCCAGTCGCGGCGCGGGTCGGCCTCCTTGCCGGTCAGGATCTCGACGCGGTCGCCGCTGCGCAGGCGGTAGGTCAGCGGCACGATGCGGCCGTTGACCTTGGCGCCACGGCAACGGTGGCCGACCATGGTGTGCACCTGGTAGGCGAAATCGAGCGGCGTTGCGCCCTGCGGCAGGTCCAGCACCTCGTCCTTCGGGCTCAGCGCGTAGACCCGGTCCTCGGTCAGCTCGGCATCGAGCGCTCCGGCCAGTTCGTTGCCCTGCCCGTCCTGGGCCTGCTCCAGCAGCTGGCGCATCCAGGTGATCTTGCGGTCGAAGGACTTCTCCGCGCCCTTGCCGCCTTCCTTGTACTTCCAGTGCGCGGCCACGCCCAGTTCGGCCTGCGAGTGCATCTCGTGGGTGCGGATCTGCACTTCGATGGTGCGCCCTTCCGGACCGACCACGGCGGTATGCAGCGAGCGGTAGTCGTTGGCCTTGGGACGAGCGATGTAATCATCGAATTCGCTCGGCACCGGCGCCCACAGTGCATGCACCACGCCCAGCGCGGCGTAGCAGGCGGCGACATCGTCGACCATCACCCGCACCGCGCGGATGTCGTACAGCTGGTCGAACGCCAGCCGCTTCTTCTGCATCTTCCGCCAGATGCTGTAGATGTGCTTCGGGCGGCCACTGACCTCGGCCTTGATGCCCTGCGCGACCAGTTCGCGCGAAAGTACCTTCTTGACGTTCTCGACGTAGCGCTCGCGCGCGATGCGGGTCTCGTCCACCTCACGGGCGATGCGCCGGTAGGTCTCAGGCTCCAGATGGCGGAAAGCCAGATCCTCCAGCTCCCACTTCAGCTGCCAGATGCCCAGCCGGTTGGCCAGCGGTGCATGGATATCGCGGGTCAGCTGGGCCAGCGCGCGGCGCTGTTCGTCATCCAGCTTGTCGGCAGCGCGCATCCGCGCCAGTTGCCGGGCCAGCAGGATCGGCACCACGCGCAGGTCGCGGATGATCGCCAGCAGCAGGCGGCGCAGGCCCTCACTGTTGCGCCCGGCCTCGCGGCCAGCGTGCAGCGCCCATACCGGATCAGCAGCGTCCTGGCCATCGAGCAGGCCGATCACCGCCGCCTTGTGGTTGCCCAGTGGCAACGCGTCCAGGTGGGCACGCAACCCGGGAAGGTCGAACAGCAGGGCCGCGACCACCGCACCTTCGTCGGCTGAAAGCATCGACAGCGCATCAAGGGTGTCACCCAGCACTGACCAGCTGGCGCGCATCTGGTGGTCGCACTCCGGGGCATCCCAGTGCCCGCGCAGGGCCTGGCGCAGCGGAGCGGGCAGCACCGCTGCCGAGGGACGGTTCAACAAGGCATCCAGGCCGGGGACGGAAGCGCGGTTCACAGCATCGAGCAGGCAAGACAGAGGCCCCTACACTAGCGCCGGCGCCGTTCAGGGACAATCGCCGCGGCCACCATCGCCCGGCATGTGGACATGCCGCTACACTCGCGGGTAAACCCAGGAGAGTCCCGCCATGCCCTCGATCGTTCCGCACTTCCGTCCACGACTGCTGGCCTGCGCCGCGCTGCTGCTGGCCGTATCGGCGCCTGCGCTGGCCCAGCGCGTGGTGGAAGGCGACCTGCAGCAGCAGATGTCGCCCGCCGAGTTCAAGGCCGCCGGGCTGGACAAGCTGGATGCGGCGGAACTGGCCACGCTCAACCGCTGGCTGCAGGGCAAGGTCGAGGCGGCCACCACCCAGGCCGTGGCCGCCGTCCGCGAGGAGGCGCGCGAGGAAGGACGCCAGGAAGTGATCGTGAAGAACCGGGGCTTCTTCGATTTCGGCAGCAGCGAACCCATCACCGGCGTGCTGCAGGGCGAGTTCCGCGGCTTCGGCAAGGGCCGCATCTACGTGCTGGACAACGGCCAGGAATGGGAACAGACCGATGCCACGACCCTGGCCGGCGTGCGCAAGGCGTCGCCCCAGGTAAGCATCAAGCCCGGGGTGATGGGCGTCTGGTACATGAAGGTTGACGGCGTGAACACCCAGCCCAAGGTCCGCCGTACCAAGTAACGGCGCGTCCTGGAGGTAGAGCCGGGCACCGGCTCGGCTCTACCGGATCGGACTCACGCCTGGCGCAGTGCGGTTACCCGCTGCGCCAGCTTCTTCGCCGAGATGCCGGTGCGCGCGCCCAGCTCCTGCGCGAACAGTGACACCCGCAGTTCCTCCAGGTCCCAGCGCAGTGCCTGCCATTGCGGGCGTTCACGCAGGCCCTGCGCCTCAGCATCGCGCAGCGCGTCCAGGAACGGATGCAGTTCCAGCATGCGTGCCTGGTCGCGCGGCGGATCGCGCTTGGCCCGCTCGGTGCGCAGGATCATCGCCTTCAGGTAACGCGGATACTGCGCCAGTGCATCGGCTGGCGTATCACGCAGGAAGCCGGGGTGGATCAGTCCGGCCAGCTGCGCTTCCATGTCATCCAGGTTGCCGCGCGCCCAGCCCATCAATGGCGCCTCCAGCATCGGCTTCAGCTCGGCCACCAGCGCCAGGATGGTCTCGGCCAGTTTCAGCCGCGACATCGCCTCGCCGAACAGCGCCTTGGCCGCGTGGTCGCGACGCTGCTCGAAGACCGCCGCATCGCGGATGTCCTCCAGGCCTTCGGCCAGCACCGCGTTCATCGCCGCATCGACCAGATCGCCGCGCAGGCGCTCCTGCGATTCGATGGCCGCGTACAGCAGGCCGGTCTTGGCGCCCACCGGCAGCTGCTTGCGTGCCTGCTTGACCTTCTCGGCCAGCGCGATCTCCAGCAGGCGGCGCACGCCCAGCGGATGGGCTTCCTGCGCCTGCTGCCGATCGGCAAAGATGCGCAGCGCCACGCTGTCACCTTCATCGAGCAATGCCGGATAGGCCGGCACACCCGCTTCGCCGGGAACCTGCAGCGGAATCGGCGTGGCCGGGAACGTGCGCAGGCCATCGGCCGCCATCTCGCGCCCGGCACGCGCCGCGAAGGCATCGCCGGCACGACCACCGAATTTCGCGCGCAGCGCATCGAGGTCACGCGACGTGGCCAGCACCTTGCCGTGCTCGTCGCGCAGGCGCAGGTTCATGTGCAGGTGCGGTTCAATCGCACCGGGCTCGAAATCGAGCGCGGTCACCGTGGCACCGGTCGCGCGTGACAGGAAGCGTGCCAGCTCACCGGTGATGGCATCGGCGCTGGGCTGCGGGAACGCCTCGAAGAACGCGCGGCCGAAGTCCGGCGCCGGCACATAGTTGCGGCGCATCGCCTTGGGCAGGCTGCGGATCAGCGCCGAGGCCTTGTCCACCACGAAGCCCGGCGCAAGCCAGCCCAGCTGCACCGGGTCCAGTGCATTGAGCAGGTGCAGCGGCACGTCCAGGGTCACGCCGTCATCGTCGGCGCCCGGTTCGAAGCGGTAATGCAGCGGCAACCGCGCCTGGCCCAGCGCCAGGTACTTCGGGTAGCGCTCCTGTTCACTGCCTTCGCCGGGCAGCAGGTCGACCAGCGACCAGTGCAGGGTCTTGCGCTGCTCCGGCGCCAGCCCCTTCCACCAAGTATCCAGACCCGCCGCCGAATGGATCTGCGGCGGCACCCGGTCCAGGTACCAGCGCGCCTGCCAGTCCTCGTCGGCAACGATGCCGGCGCGGCGCAGCTTGGCTTCTTCCTCGCGCGCGACCTCCAGCACCTTCTGGTTGTCGGCCACGAAGCTGGCACGGGTGTTGATCTCGCCGGTCACCAGCGCCTGCCGCACGAAGATGTCGTGCGCCTCGCCCGGCTCGATGCGGCCGTAGTGCACCGGCTTCTTCGGCGCCAGCACCAGGCCGAACAGGCTGATCTGCTCGGACGCCAGCACCTGGCCCTGCGCGCGCGACCAGTGCGGATCGAAATGCTTGCGCAGCAAAAGGTGCGGCAGTTCGGCAATCACCCAGTCCGGCTCGATCGCGGCCAGGGTCATGCCCCACACCTTCTGCGTATCCAGCAGGTTGGCCACCAGCAGCCAAGGCGGCGGCCGCTTGGACAACGCCGAGCCCGGGAACGGCAGGAACCGGCGCTGGCGCGGGGCCTGGAAATCGCCCTTCTCGGTGCGATGGCCGATCTGCGTCGGCAGGCCCGCCACCAGTGCGCGGTGCAGGGTCTGGTAGGCCCCAGCACGCACGCGTTCGCTGAAACCGACGCCAGCCGGCACCTGTTCCTTCTGCGCGCGCACGGCCACGGGTGCCGGCGCGGCTTCGGCCTTGCCCTCGCGGGCCAACCGCGCGGCACGGTGCAGCTGGCCACGGGTGGCCTTCACCGCCGCCGCGTCATCACGCGCCGGCGCCGGCGCACTGCTGCCGGCCAGCAGCGGCGCCATCGACGCCTCGTTGGCCTCTTCCTTCCAGCCCAGCTCCTCGCAGAGCAGCCGCAGCTGGCGATGCAGCTCGCGCCACTCGCGCATGCGCAGGAAACCGAGGAAATGACGGCCGCACCAGTCGCGCAGCTTCGATTGGGTCAGGTCTTCATGGGCCTGCCGATAGGCATCCCACAGGCGCAGCACGCCGACGAATTCGGAGCGGCCATCGGCAAACTGCGCATGCGCGCTGTCGGCCGCGCCACGGGCTTCCGGCGGGCGTTCACGCGGGTCCTGGATGCCCAGGAACGAGGCGATCACCAGCATCGGCCGCAGGCAGCCGGCGGCCTGCGCGGCGACCAGCATGCGCGCCAGCTTCACGTCCACCGGCAGGCGTGCCATCTGCTTGCCGACGGTGGTCATGCGCCGCTCGGCATCGATCGCGCCCAGCTCGGTCAGCTGCTGCCAGCCATCGGCTACCGCACGCTCATCGGGTGCTTCCAGGAACGGGAAGTCCTCGATGCGGCCCAGGCCGAGCTGCAGCATGCGCAGGATCACCCCCGCCAGGCTGGAGCGGCGGATTTCCGGATCGGTGAACTCCGGCCGCGCCTGGAAATCAGCTTCGGCGTACAGGCGGTAGCAGATGCCCTCGGCGATACGGCCGCAGCGACCCTTGCGCTGATTGGCGCTGGCCTGCGAGATCGGCTCGATATGCAGGCGGTCCAGCTTGTTGCGTGGGCTGTAACGCTTGACGCGGGCGAAACCGGGGTCGACCACGTAGCGGATGCGCGGTACCGTCAGCGAGGTTTCGGCCACATTGGTGGCCAGCACGATGCGCCGGTTCGGGCCCGGGTTGAACACCCGGTCCTGGTCCTGGTTGGACAGCCGCGCGTACAGCGGCAGCACTTCGGTATTGCGGTACTTGCGGCGCTCCAGCGACTGGTGCGCGTCGCGGATCTCACGTTCGCCCGGCAGGAAGATCAGCACGTCGCCGCGCGCATCCAGGCGGGTGATCTCGTCAATGGCCGACACGATGGCATCGTTGACGGTGCGCTCGCCCTGGTCTTCGCCCTCGCCTTCCAGCGCGCGATAACGCACTTCCACCGGGAAGGTGCGGCCCTCGACGCTGATCACCGGCGCATTGTCGAAATGCTGGGCGAAGCGCTCGGTATCGATGGTGGCCGAGGTGACGATCAGCTTCAGGTCCGGGCGCTTGCGCAGCAGTTGCTTCAGGTAGCCCAGCAGGAAGTCGATGTTGAGGCTGCGTTCGTGCGCTTCGTCAACGATGATCGTGTCGTAGTTCGACAGCCAGCGGTCACTGGCGATCTCCGCCAGCAGGATGCCGTCGGTCATGAACTTGATGCGGCTGTCGTCGCTGACCTTGTCGTTGAAGCGCACCTGGTAGCCGACCAGCTGGCCCAGTTCGCTCTGCAGTTCCTGCGCCACGCGGCTGGCCACCGCACGTGCGGCAATCCGTCGCGGCTGGGTGCAGCCGATCATGCCGGCCTGGCCACGGCCTGCGGCCAGGCACAGTTTCGGCAGCTGGGTGGTCTTGCCCGAGCCGGTTTCACCGGCAATCACCACCACCTGGTGGTCGCGGATCAGCTCGATGATCGCGTCGGCTTCACGCGCAATCGGCAGCTGCGGGTCCAGAGTAATGGATGGCTGCTGTTGCGCCCGCATCTGCCGGCGCTGCACCGATGCCTGCAAGGCCTGCTCGAAGGTGGCGGCCAGCGCCGCATCCTGTGGCTTGGCCTGGCAACGCGAAAGCATTCCCAGCAGACGGCCCCGGTCGCGGCTCATGGCGCCGTCGATGGCGGCACGCTGTTGGCGCAGGCGGGGCGATGGATTTTTATCGATAGAGTTCATCAATCGGTTCGTTCAAAACTTTGAAAGCGACCAGTCATCACGACCGGTTTATTGTGAAGGCCAACGATTCCACAAGGAGGAACCCCATGGCGAAGACCAAGAGCACGACCAAGGCCAAGACCGGCAAGCAGAAGCTTGCAGCGGCGGCACCGTCGGCACCGAACATCGATATCGGGATCACCCAGGGCGACCGCAAGAAGATCGCCGACGGTCTGTCGCGCTTCCAGGCCGATGCGTTCACGCTCTACCTGAAGACGCACAACTTCCACTGGAACGTGACCGGGTCGATGTTCAACTCGCTGCACACCATGTTCGAGACGCAGTACACCGAGCAGTGGGCAGCACTGGACGACGTGGCCGAGCGCATCCGCGCGCTGGGCTTCAATGCCCCGGGCTCCTACCGGGAATTTGCTGCGCTGACCTCGATCGCCGAGGAACCGGGCCTGACCGACAGTGCGGACTGGCGTGAAATGGTACGCCAGTTGGTGGTCGCCAACGAAGCGGTCTGCCGTACGGCACGTGAAGTGCTGGACGTGGCGGCCAAGGGTGACGATGCCCCGACCGAGGATCTGATGACCCAGCGCCTGCAGACCCACGAGAAGTACGCCTGGATGCTTCGCTCGCTCCTCCAGTAAGGGTTTGGGGGGCTCGGCAGGGCTGCGCCCTGCACCCGCGGTAGTGCCGGCCGCTGGCCGGCAACAGCAACAGCAAAAGCTGGCTTCCTGTGGGTAGGCGGGGTGGGGCCGGTGGCAGGGGACGCCGTAAACCCGTCCATGGG
>NZ_JAPTFX010000126.1:0-14600 GCF_030985895.1 Stenotrophomonas sp. Sm6012
GAGGGGCAACGCAGCCCGGTGGTCGGCAAGTGGCTCCGCGTGGTGCGGGCCATGGCCGAACTGGGTCGGCAACGGCCTCGGCGCATCCACGCATTGCCTGGACCTACCCATAGGCGCGCACCTGCTTCTGCAGCAGGTGCGGCACGATCAGCCGGTGCACCGGGGCCACCGGCAGCATGTACAGGCGCCCGAACGCGTTGTGCGTATGCACCACCGTCGCCACTTCCAGCACATCGCCCTGCCACTGCAGGGCCAGCTGCACGCGCAGGTGGCGGTCGTTGTCTTCCAGCACGATGGCGTCGGCATCCAGCGCCTGCAGCGTGAAGATGCCGAGCCGCTGCCCCGGACGCGGCTGCTCGATGTCCTGCACTGCGCGCAGCGAACCCAGGTCCTTCATGCCGAGCATGCGCATGCCGCGGTTGCGCAGCGCCATCAGCCCGTCGAACCAGCCGGGAATGCTCGCCGCCATGTCACGGTAGGCCTGCAACGCGGTTCGACCCCCACGCTGTGTGCTGGCCTGGCAGGCATGTACAAAGTGGGCACCGGCCATCTGCGCGCGCAGCACGTTGCCCGCACCCGGCGCGGCGCTCACCACCTGCGATGCCCTCACGGCTTCGGCCCCTGCCCCTCGTTGTCTTCCCAGTGCAGGATGCGCCGGGTGACGAAGCGGTAGACCGGCTTGCCGGTGGCGAACCACAGCTCGCGCACCCACGAAGTGCGCTTGAGCACGCGCTTCTCCACCGGGGTGAGCGACTCGCGGCAGTACATGCGCTTGTGCTTGAGCAGGTGGCGCAGGTCCTCGCGGGCCAGCAGGCGCATCCAGCGCGAACGCGGATCGCCGATCACCGCCAGCTGGAAGTCGATCAGCGCTGGACGGCCATCCTCGGTGACCAGCCAGTTGGCTTCCTTGGCCAGATCGTTGTGGGCCACGCCGCGCCGATGCAGGTGCTGCAGCAGCCGTCGCGCCGAATGGAACCAGGCCACGTCGCCGCGGGGTGGACGCTGGTACATCGCATCGCCGGCCATGAAGCTGCGGTCGAGGTGGCGGCCATCCCAAGCCAGCAGCTGCGGTACGTCAGGCATGCCATGGATGTGCTGCAGCGCGCGTGCTTCGCGGCGTGCCAGCCACCACGCAGGCAGCCGCAGCCACAGCGGCGTGGCGCCCAGATCGCGGCGCACGAACGGGCCATCGGGGCCTTTCACAAGGAGGATGCGACCGAAGCTGTCGGCCTTCAAGGCATGCGGTGGAGCGTCTGGCGTATGCGGCATGGGCCCATTCTAGGCGATGGCGCCGGTTGCAAACGGTCACGAAGCGGCTGGGAACCAGTCACCTTCACGCCCCTATAATCGGGCAATGGACTCTTCATGGATCGACGCCACCCTCGCGTGGATTGCCGCTCACCCCGTGCTGGCGGGAGCTGTTATCTTCCTCATCGCCTTCTGCGATGCGGTCATCATTCTCGGCGCCATCGTGCCGGCCCTGCCGCTGCTGTTCGCGGTGGGCGTGTTCATCGGCCTGGGCCAGATCTCCGGGCCGTACGCGGTTGCGGCGGCGGCACTGGGTGCGTTCGCCGGTGATGGCATCAGCTACTGGATCGGCCGTCGCTGGGGCGACCGCCTGCGCGGCGTCTGGCCGTTCAGCCGCTATCCGCAGCTGCTCGACCGCGGCGAGAACCTGTTCCGCCGCAATGCGTTCAAGAGCATCCTGATCGCACGCTACGTCGGTGCGATCCGCCCGTTCGTGCCTGCCATTGCCGGCATGATGAAGATGCCTGCCAGCCGCTATATGCAGGCCAGCGGCATCGCCAGCATTTCCTGGGCGGTGCTGTTCCTGGCCCCGGGCTGGGTTCTGGGCGAAGCGTACGACGCGGTGGCCGCCGTGGCCGGACGCCTGGTGGTGGTGGTCGGCCTGCTGATGGTGATCCTCGGCCTGGTCTGGGCCATCGTGCTGTACGGCTACCGCTGGTCGGCCGCACGCATGGACAACTGGCTGGCGCGCCTGCTGGACTGGTCCAACCGCCACCCGACGCTGGGCCGCTACACCGTCGGCGTGCTCGACCCGAAACGCCGTGAATCGGTGCCGCTGGCGATGCTGGCGCTGATGCTACTGGTGCTGGGCTGGGGCTGGTTCGCGCTGCTGACCGTGGTGGTCGCGCATGGCGAACCGCTGGCGATCGACCTGCTGGTGCACCAGGCCATGCTGGCGCTGCGCAACCCGCTGGCCGACTACCCGATGGCGGCACTGGCGTCGCTGGGAGCCTGGCAGGTACTGCTGCCGGCCACCGCGGCGGCGATGGGCTACCTGATCTGGCGCCGACGCTGGATGGCCGCCGCGCACTGGCTGGCCGCACTGGCCTTCGGCCTGGCGCTGACCATGCTGCTCGGCGCCACCGTGGATGTGGTGCGCCCGGTCGATGCCAGCAGTGGCTTCGGCTTCCCGTCGGTGTCGGTGACCATGGCCACCATCACCTTCGGCTTCTTCGCGGTGCTGATCGCGCGCGAGATGCCGGGCCGCACCCGCGTCTGGCCGTATCTGGTGTCGGGCATCGTGGTCAGCCTGATCGGCTTCTCGCGCCTGTACCTGGGCGCACACTGGCTGAGCGATGTGATCGGCGGCATGCTGTTCGGCACATTCTGGCTGCTGGTGCTGGGCATCGCCTACCGCCGCCGCTTCAACCGCTCGTTCTGGGTGAAGCCGGTGGCGTGGCTGTTCTACGGCGTCTTCGCCCTGGCGGCGATGTGGTACGCGCCGCGCCACATCCCGGTGAAGCTGGAGCGCTTTGAACCGACCCTGCCGGCGCCGCAGGCGATGGACATGCAGGCGTGGTGGCAGCACGACTGGTCGACGCTGCCGGCGCGCCGCAACGAGTTCGATGATGACCAACGCTGGCCGCTGGACGTGCAGGTGGCCGGCCCGCTGGCGCCGCTGCAGGCGCAGCTGGAAGCCCGCGGCTGGAAACGTCAGGAACAGGCCGGCTGGCAGGAAGCCCTGCTGATGCTGGACAAGAACACCGGCGCCGACCAGCTGCCGGTGTTGCCGGCAACGCTGGAGACGCGCGTGGAAGCACTGCTGATGGTGCGCAAGGGTGCGAAGCCGGATGAGCGCTATGTGCTGCGCCTGTGGCCGGCTCCGGCCCAGCTGCAGCCCGGCGATACGCCACTATGGCTGGGCAGCGCGCAGACCCTGCGCTACGAGCGCCACTTCGAATGGATCGGCATGTGGCATCCGCTGCGCGGCGTCGACCCGGCCATGAACGCGGTGAAGGAGGCTGTGCAGGGCCTGCCGCAGCGCGAGGACGTGCACAGCGAGACCGGGTTGCCGGTACTGCGGTTGAAGACCACCGCGCGCTGACGGAGGCGGTGCTGCTCTGGTAGTCGCCAACCTTGGTTGGCGCTTCGGGTAAAGGCTGCCAACCAGGGTTGGCATCTACCGGTTACGCCGCGCCCTGGTAGTGGCCAACCTTGGTTGGCGTTTGCCGGCTACGGCATCCAGCCCAGCAACTGCTGCAGGCGCTGGTGCGGGTCGTCCAGCTGCAGCAGCTGCAGGCGCTGCTGCTCGCTCAGTGGCAGCAGTTCGGCCAACCGCCAGCCGACCCAGCTTGCCTGATCCAGCAACGCCGGGTTGGCCGGCGCATACGCCTCGCCCGCCTGTTCGATGATGTGCCCGAGCACCGTGGCCAGCAGCGCATGCTGTGGCCGCAGTTCGTCGTCGGGATCTTCCTCGCACCAACTCACGTCGGCCACCACCAGGCCGTTGTCACGGACCCGCGTGCGCTCGACATGGAAGCGGCGGGTGCCACGCAGGCGCAGCTGCAGCACGCCATCGGCGCCGACATCGAAATCTTCGATGCGCACCTGCACGCCATACGCCGCCGGTGTCGCCGGTGCGCCCACTTCCTGGCCGTCGAGGATCAGGCAGACGCCAAAGCCCTCGCCACTGCGGCCGCTGTCGCGAACCAGATCCAGATAGCGTCGCTCGAACACGCGCAGGCCCACCGCTGCACCCGGCACCAGCGTGCTGTGCAACGGGAACAGCGGCAGCGAACCGTCGGCGCTCATCGGGCCTGCAGGGCGGCGAGGAAGCGGCGCGGTGCGCCGTCGAAGCCACCGTTGGACATGAACACCACATGGTCACCACTGCGTGCATGGGACTGCAGCTGTGCCAGCAGTGCATCGGTATCGGGTACCGCATGCGCCTGGCCACGCACCGCGGCGATCACCGCGGCAGCGTCCCAGGCCAGTTCCGGGCGGTGCAGGAACACCACTTCATCGGCCAGCGCCAGCGACGGCGCCAGCGCCTGCGCATGTGCGCCCAGCCGCATCGAGTTGCTGCGCGGCTCCATCGCGACCACGATGCGTGCATCGCCGACCTTGGCACGCAGGCCTTCCAGCGTGGTGGCGATCGCCGTCGGGTGATGGGCGAAGTCGTCGTAGACGGTGATGCCATCAACGCTGCCGATCACTTCCATGCGGCGCTTGACGCTGCGGAACCGCGCCAGCGCCGGAATGACGTCGGCCGGTGCCACGCCCACCGCATGCGCGGCGGCCAGCGCGGCCAGGCCGTTGAGCACATTGTGGCGGCCCAGCAGCGACCACTGCACATCACCCAGCGCCTGGCCCCGATGATGCACGCGGAACGCGCTGCCATCGGCAGCCAGCAGCTCGGCATGCCATTCCAGCGACGGGTCGAAGCCAAAGCGCTCGACCGGAGTCCAGCAGCCCATCGCCAGCACTTCGGCCAGGTACTTGTCTTCGCCGTTGACGATCAGCCGACCACGTGCCGGCACCGTACGCACCAGATGGTGGAACTGGCGCTGGATCGCCGCCACGTCCGGGAAGATGTCGGCGTGGTCGTATTCAAGGTTGTTGAGGATGGCCACCAGCGGCCGGTAGTGCACGAACTTGCTGCGCTTGTCGAAGAATGCGGTGTCGTACTCGTCGGCCTCGACCACGAACTCGCGGCCCTGGCCGAGCCGGGCGGAGACGCCGAAATCCTCGGCCACGCCGCCGATCAGGAAGCCCGGCGAACGCCCGGCGCTTTCCAGCAGCCAGGTGAGGATGGTGGTGGTGGTGGTCTTGCCATGGGTACCGGCCACGGCCAGTGTGTCACGCCCTGGCAGCACCCGTTCGGACAGCCATTGCGCGCCGGAAATGTAGCGCTGGCCAGCGTCAAGCACGGCCTCCACGGCCGCGTTGCCCCGCGACAACGCGTTGCCGATCACCACCTCATCTGTGCCGGCCGGCACGCTGTCGGCGCGGTAGCCCTGGTCCAGGGTGATGCCCAGCTGTTCCAGCTGGGTGGACATCGGCGGATAGATGGCCTGGTCGCTGCCGCTGACCGGATGGCCCAGTTCCCGCGCCAGGGCGGCCACGCCGCCCATGAAGGTGCCGGCGATTGCAAGGATATGTACGCTGCTCATGACCGAGGATTGTGACTGATGACGGCTGTATAGGGCCAATGTCCGCGTCTGGGTAAGACAAGTCCTACACAGGATGTGAGAAAACTCCAATCTTCTGTCAGGGAATTCCCGATAGCGATGTTCTGTGAACCCGGACACAATTCGAACTGCCAGCCGCAGTACCCGAACCGGTCCTACTCCCCAAGAGGCCATCCCCAAGGGAGCTCATGCTGCGGGGCCCTGAGCAAGCCCTCTGCTGGCGCCTATCAAACGACACAGGCCTGATCCTCGCGGACCAGGCCTGTGTTTTTTTGCGCCTAAGGGCCGGAACCGTGTGCCGGCTCGGCCGGATCAGGCCTTGATCGCCGCCAGGATGCGCGCTTCGATCTCGTCCAGCTCACCGACGCCGTCGACGCGGGCCAGGGTGCCACGGCCGGCGTAGAAGTCGACCACCGGGGCGGTCTGCTCGTTGTAGACCTGCAGGCGCTGGCGCACCGCTTCGGGCGTGTCATCGGCGCGGCCCTGCTCCTTGGCACGACCGGCAATGCGCTCGACCAGCAGCTCGGTGGCCACGTCCAGCTGCACCACCGCGTCCAGCGGCTGGCCGATCTTGGCCAGCAGGCCGTCCATCGCATTGGCCTGGGCCACATTGCGCGGGTAGCCATCCAGGATGAAGCCCTTGGCGACATCGGCCTGGGTCAGGCGCGATTCCAGCATGCCCAGCAGGATGTCGTCCGACACCAGGTTGCCGGCATCCATCACCGTCTTGGCCTGCTTGCCCAGCTCCGTGCCGGCGGCGATTTCCGCGCGCAGCATGTCACCGGTCGAAATGTGGGCGATCCCCAGCTTTTCCTTCAGGCGCGTCGCCTGTGTCCCCTTGCCCGAACCGGGCGGTCCCAACAGAACCAATCGCATTGACCTGACTCCAACGTGTTGAAAACAAAGAAGGTTCGCGTCCCGGACGGACCGGTATCGCTGCACCGCAATAGCGCCACTTTACCGCATCCGGGTAATGTCCCTGCAATGTCCCCTCCCCCGAGCAGGTAGAAGCATGCGCAACGGTACTCTTCTCTACGCCCAGTCCGGTGGCGTCACCGCGGTCATCAACGCCACGGCCGCAGCGGTGATCGAGCAGGCCCGGGCCAAGGGCATCAAGGTCCTGGCCGCCCGCAACGGCATCCTCGGCGCCCTGCGCGAAGAGCTGATCGACACCAGCAAGGAGAGCGCCGCGGCCATCCGCGCCCTCGCCCATACCCCGGGCGGCGCGTTCGGTTCGTGCCGGGTCAAGCTGAAATCACTGGACGCTGACCGTGCACGTTACGACCGCCTGCTGGAGGTGCTGCGCGCCCACGACGTGCGCTGGTTCCTCTACAACGGCGGCAACGACTCGGCCGATACCGCGCTGAAGGTCTCGCAGCTGGCCAAGGCGTCGGGCTACGACCTGACCTGCATCGGCGTGCCCAAGACCATCGACAACGACCTGGCGGTTACCGATACCTGCCCGGGCTTCGGCTCGGCCGCCAAGTACACCGCGGTGTCGGTGCGCGAGGCCGCGCTGGACGTGGCGGCGATGGCTGAGACCTCCACCCGCGTCTTCATCTACGAAGCGATGGGTCGCCACGCCGGTTGGCTGGCGGCGGCGGCGGGCCTGGCCGGCAACGGCGATGACCAAGCCCCGCACATCATCCTGCTGCCCGAACGCGCCTATGACGAGGCGGTGTTCCTGGCCAAGGTGCAGGCGGTGGTCGAGCGCGTCGGCTACTGCGTGGTGGTGGCCTCGGAGGGCATCGCCACCGCCGATGGCCGCTTCGTCGCCGATGCCGGTGGCGGCAAGGACTCGTTCGGGCATTCGCAGCTGGGCGGCGTGGCCGCGCACCTGGCCGGACGGGTCAAGGACCAGCTGGGCCTGAAGGTGCACTGGGCCCTGCCGGACTACCTGCAGCGCTCGGCCCGGCACCTGGCCAGCAAGACCGACTGGGAGCAGGCGCAGGCGGTGGGCAAGGCTGCGGTGCAGTTGGCGCTGAAGGGCCAGAACGGCGTGATGCCGGTGATCGTGCGCAGCAGCGACGCGCCGTACCGCTGGAAGATCGAAGCCGCGCCGCTGTCGAAGATCGCCAACCACGAGAAGAAGATGCCGGCCGGTTTCATCCGCCGCGATGGCTTCGGCATCACCGCCAAGGCGCGCGCCTACCTGTCACCGCTGATCAAGGGCGAAGCACCACTGCCCTACGGCCCCGACGGCCTGCCGAAGTACGTCACCCTGAAGAACGTGGCCGTGAAGCAGAAGCTGCCGACCTTCGAGGGCTGAACCGAAAAAGGGGACGGAGGGGATCAAGTCGTAACCGCCCCTCCGTCATCACTCCCCCATCAGCGTTGGGGCGGTTGCGACTTGATCCCCTCCGTCCCCTTTTTTTGGAGGTGTGCCATGGCACTGCGAGTAGTTCGACTCGGTACGCCACGCGTACCCGGCGAGGGACTGCGCATCGGCACGGTGCGGCGTCCGCCGCGCGGCGTGCCGCGCAGCGAGTTCGCCCGCCAGGACTGGTACGACGTCTGGTTCCCGACCCTGTCACCCAGTGCGGAGCTGGTGAAGCAGGCGCACGAGGCGAAAACCGCGGCCGACTGGAATGCGTTCTTCCGCCACTACAAGGCCGAGATGAAGGCACCCGATGCCGCCCACGCGCTGGACCTGCTGGCCGCGCTGTCGCAGCACAGCGACATCAGCGTGGGGTGCTACTGCGAAGATGAGGCGCACTGCCACCGCAAGGCGCTGCGCGAACTGCTGCTGGCACGCGGAGCGACGCCGGCGGATTGATTGTCCGGTTGCCGGCCAGCGGCCGGCACGACCTCACGCGACGCCATGGTCGGATTCGCGCTGCCGGACGGCCTCAATTGCAGGCCTTGCCTTCCATCTGCAGCTGCGCGGCGAACATCGTCACCTGCGGAATCTGGCCGGCCGCGGCCTGCTTCTTCGCCTCTTCCAGGTAGATGCGCGACTGGCCCTGTCCATCCAGCTCGACCTTGTTGCTCGACGGCAGGCGCCACACCCGCACCACCGCCTGCTGCGCCGGGCACGCGGCGCTGGGCACGCGGATCACATCGTTGAGCTTCCAGCCCTTGTCGGCACTCGGCTGTGCCTTGGCATAGTCGACGAAGCGCGCGCGTGGCTGGCACTGCTCGCTGGTACGCACGGCGGAGAAGCGGTACGGCGCTGCCGCATCGCCGGTGAACATACCCTCCAACCGCGCGCAGGCCTCGGGGATCTGGCGCAGTGTATGCGCTGCGCCCACCGCCTGCGGGGCACCCACCGCACGCTGCAGCTCCGGGGTTTCAGCAGCGAATGCCGGGGCGGCAGCCACCAGGGCGGCAAGCATCAACAGGGACAGGCGCATGGGGGGGATCTCCTTCGGGACTGTGCGCAGGCTTGCAGAGCATGGCTTAACGGGGTGCAAAGGGCGTGATCGCGCTTTGCGCCAGGGGACAGTCGAGCAAGCTCGACTCTACGGTGCGTCGAACGCATACTGCGGGCACCAGGGAATGCTGAACACCGCCATACGTCGGACGACCACCAAGGTCGGTACGGGTTGGTTCCAGGCTGCAGCCCGTCGTCCCCCTCGTGGTGCGTTCATCGCCACTGGATGCTTGTCCATCCATTTTGCGGAGGGGTCTAATGCTGGAACGTCACGGGCTGTCACTGGCGCTGGGCTGCGCCATTCTCGCGATCCTGTTCGGAATCGTCTCGGCGCGCTGGATCCTGCGCCAACCCACCGGCAATGAACGCATGATCGCGATCGCCAGCGCGATCCAGGAAGGCGCACGTGCCTACCTCAACCGCCAGTACCTGACCATCGGCATCGCCGGCGTGGTGCTGTTCGTGCTGGTCGGCATCTTCCTCAGCTGGTACACCGCCATTGGATTCGCCGTGGGCGCGGTCCTGTCCGGCGCAGCGGGCTACATCGGCATGAACGTGTCGGTACGCGCCAACGTGCGCACTGCCGAAGCCGCACGCCACGGCATCAGCGCAGCGATGGACGTTGCCTTCCGCGGCGGGGCGATCACCGGCATGCTGGTGGTCGGGCTGGGCCTGCTGGGCGTGGCCGGCTACTACGCGCTGCTGCTGCGCATGGGCCTGCCGATGGAGCAGGCACTGCATGCCCTGGTCGGGCTGGCCTTCGGCTCGTCGCTGATCTCGATCTTCGCGCGCCTGGGCGGCGGCATCTTCACCAAGGGCGCCGACGTCGGTGCCGATCTGGTCGGCAAGGTGGAAGCCGGCATTCCCGAGGACGACCCGCGCAACCCGGCGGTGATCGCCGACAACGTCGGTGACAACGTCGGCGACTGCGCTGGCATGGCCGCCGACCTGTTCGAGACCTATGCGGTGACCGTCATCGCCACCATGCTGCTGGGCAGCCTGATGCTGGCCGAGGCGGGCGCCAACGCGGTGCTGTATCCGCTGGTGCTGGGCGGCGTGTCGATCATCGCCTCGATCATCGGTGCGCTGTTCGTCAAGGTGAAGCCCGGCGGCTCGATCATGGGCGCGCTGTACAAGGGCGTGATCGTGTCCGGCGTGCTGGCCGCGATCGCGTTCTACCCGATCACCACCGGGCTGATGGGCGACAACGTGCACGGCCCGATGGCGCTGTACGGCTGCGCGCTGATCGGCCTTGTACTGACCGGCCTGATCGTGTGGATCACCGAGTACTACACCGGCACCCAGTACAAGCCGGTGCAGCACGTGGCACAGGCCTCGACCACCGGCCATGGCACCAACATCATCGCCGGCCTCGGCATCTCGATGAAATCCACCGCACTGCCGGTGGTGGCGGTATGCGCGGCGATCTGGGGCGCGTTCGCGCTGGGCGGACTGTACGGCATCGCCATCGCGGCTACGGCGATGCTGTCGATGGCCGGCATGATCGTCGCCCTGGATGCCTACGGCCCGATCACCGACAACGCAGGTGGCATCGCCGAGATGGCCGAGCTGCCTTCGGAGATCCGCGACATCACCGATCCGCTGGATGCGGTGGGCAATACCACCAAGGCAGTGACCAAGGGCTACGCCATCGGTTCGGCAGCCTTGGCCGCACTGGTGCTGTTCGCCGACTACACCCACAACCTGCAGGCCGCCAACCCCGGGCAGGAGTTCCGCTTCGACCTCAGCGACCACACGGTGATCATCGGCCTGCTGATCGGTGGCCTGATCCCCTACCTGTTTGGTGCGATGGCGATGGAAGCGGTCGGCCGTGCCGCCGGTGCAGTGGTGGAGGAAGTACGCCGCCAGTTCCGCGAGATCCCCGGCATCATGCAGGGCACCGGCAAGCCGCAGTACGACCGGGCGGTGGACATGCTGACCCGCTCGGCCATCCGCGAAATGATCGTGCCTTCACTGCTGCCGGTGGCGGTACCGGTGGTGGTCGGCCTGCTGCTGGGGCCGCGGGCACTGGGCGGGCTGCTGATCGGCACGATCGTGACCGGCCTGTTCGTGGCCATCTCGATGACCACCGGCGGCGGCGCATGGGACAACGCCAAGAAGTACATCGAGGATGGCCACTTCGGTGGCAAGGGCAGCGAGGCGCACAAGGCCGCGGTGACCGGCGATACCGTCGGCGATCCCTACAAGGACACCGCCGGCCCGGCGATCAACCCGCTGATCAAGATCATCAACATCGTGGCGCTGCTGCTGGTGCCGCTGCTGTAATCCATGCCATGCGCAAACCCGTAGAGTCGAGCTTGCTCGACTGCTTCTGGCCCGCACCGCAAGAACAGTCGAGCAAGCTCGACTCTACGGCTCCGACCGCTTCCTCAAGCAACGGCCGGTCACCTGCCGCGCAGGAAGAACGACACCGGCACCATCACTTGCACCGGGTCGCCGGCCACTTCGGCCGGCGGCGCCGGTACCGGGCTGGCCCGCTGCACGGTGTCCAGCGTCTCCTGGTCGAGCAGCTCGAAGCCGCTGCTGCGGCCCAGCTTCAGGCCCGACACCGCGCCATCGCGGGCGACCGCGAAACGCACATAGACCACGCCCTGCTGGCGCAGCCGCTCGGCCTGGCGTGGATAGCGGCGGTGCTTCTGCAGGTGCCCGAGCAGGCGTCCTTCCCAGGTCGCCTCCGCGCGACTGCGCCCACCGGCGGTGGTCTGCGGTGCGGTATAGCGCGCGGCGGCGTCAGCAGCCACCTGCGGCGGTGCGCTGGTCTGCGCGACATTGGCATCGGCGGTCTCCGGCGAGGGCGTGGGTTCCGGTGCTTTGGGTGGAGGCAGGTCGCCCTGCGGCTGCACCGGGGCGTTCGGCTGCTCGCGCACGGCCGGCTTCGGCGCCTGCCGCTGCTGTTGCTGCTGCAGCGGCCCAGTAGCTACCTCGCGCGGCGGCACCGGCGGCGCCTGCGCCATCGGCGCCAGTTCCAGCATCAGCGCCGCAGGCGGGGCGGCGGCGGCCAGCGCCGGCGCGCGCGCCGCCCACCAGCAGGCCGCGCCGATCAGCAGCGCGTGCACCAGCAGCACGATCGCCAGGCTGGTCGCCCAGCGCCGCAGTCCGCTCATCGTGCGCGCTGCTCCAGCCCCACCAGTGCCACCTTCAGGTATCCGGCAGCGCGCAGCGCGTCCAAGGTCGCCATCAGTTCGCCATAAGGCACACGGGTATCGGCACGCAGGAAGATGCGTTGTCCGCTGTCGTCGTGGGTGGCGGCCTTCAGTGCAGCCGCCAGCTCATCGCGCGCCACCGGTTGTTCGCCCACGCGCAGCGACAGGTCGGCCTGCACGGTCACATATACCGGCGCCTGTTCCGGCGGCGTGGCACTGGCGCTGCTGGCCGGCAGCTGTACCGGCACCGACACGGTAGCCAGCGGCGCGGCCACCATGAAGATGATCAGCAGCACCAGCATCACGTCGATGAAGGGCGTAACGTTGATCTCGTGCGCTTCTTCCGGCGCGTCGTCGCGGTCGGATGCGGTCCTGATCGCCATCGCCGCGCCTCAGTGCACCGCGCGCAGCGGTGTCGCTGCGGCACGCGGCACGGCACGATCAAGATCGCGCGAGACCAGCTGCTGCACGGCCGCGGACAGATCGCCGAGCAGGCCGCGCAGGCCGGCCAGCACGCGGCTGAAATGGTTGTAGACCAGCACCGCGGGAATCGCTGCGACCAGTCCGAGCGCGGTGGCCAACAGTGCCTCGGCGATACCCGGTGCGACCACCGCCAGGTTGGTGGTGTTGCTGTGGGCGATGCCGATGAAACTGTTCATGATGCCCCACACCGTGCCGAACAGGCCCACGAACGGCGCCACTGCACCGATGCTGGCCAGCACGCCGATGCCCCGTCGCTGCAGGCGCGCGGTCTCCAGTTCAATGCGGTCCAGGCGCGACGCGACGCGTTCCTTGATGCCGTCGCGGCTGTCCAGATCCTGCGACAGACGCAGTTCGGTGCGTGCAGCCTCCAGCATGGCCAGCGCGGTGCCCTGCTGTGCGCTGGCCTCCACACTTTCGGCTGGCAGAGTCGGCGCCTGCAGCAACAGCGCGCGCGCCGCACGCAGCTGGCGGGCCTGCCGGGCCAGCTCCCAGCCCTTGGCCAACAGCACGGTCCAGGTAGCCAGCGATGCCAGCGCAAGCGCGATCATCACGCCCTTCAC
This sequence comes from Stenotrophomonas sp. Sm6012, assembly GCF_030985895.1. NCBI lineage: Bacteria > Pseudomonadati > Pseudomonadota > Gammaproteobacteria > Lysobacterales > Lysobacteraceae > Stenotrophomonas > Stenotrophomonas sp. Sm6012. Next base: position 13,019 of record NZ_JAPTFX010000126.1, read on the forward strand.
CACCACGTCGGCGGCCAGGCACATGCCCCAGGGCGTCAGTGCAGGGGCAGCCACGGGGGCCATGTCAGCAGGAAGCATCGTCTCGGTTTCCATCAGCATCGGGGGTCGCGGCACGGCGGCGGGCCGTGCGCGGGTCGTTGGCATCGTCCACTTCCACCAGAGGCGTGGGCTCCAGGCGTGGGGCCGGGCGGCTGAGCACGTAGCCGGCGCTGACTGCGAAGAACAGGCCCACGCCCAGCAGCAGGCGCCACGACGGGTGCGCCCCCCAGCAGAACAGCGCGAAGCCCACCGCCATGCCGGCGCTGGCAAAGGCCTTGCCCTTGCGCGAGACCGCGCCCTGCTCGCGCCACAGCCGCAGCGACGGGCCATAGCGCGGATGCGCCAGCAGGCGCTGCTCGAACTTCGGCGAGCTGCGCGCGAAGCAGCCCACCGCCAGGATCAGGAAGATGGTGGTCGGCATCACCGGCAGCAGCGCGCCGATCACCCCGAGGCCGACCATCACCCAACCCAGCGCGAACCAGAGCCAGCGCATCAGCGCTTTGCCCGCAGGCGGCAGGCGTACATCAGGCGAATTCCACTTCGACGTGGCCATGCACGCTGCGGAACGCGGCGTCGGCTGCATCGATCACCTGTTGTTCCTGCTCGGCGCTCAATGGCACCGCGTCCAGTGCAGCGGTGAACTCACGCCAATGGCGGGCGGCACCATCCGGGTGCGCGGCCAGGTGGCGGGCACCGAAGTCGCGATCCAGGCCCAGCTTGGCGGCCATCTTGTACAGGATGGTACCGCCGAGATTGGAGCCTTCGGCAACATACAGCCAGCCCAACGCCGCCGGCAGCGGCAGGTCGGCCGGCAGTGCGGCGATGTCCGCACCCGGCAGGGTCTGCTCCAGGTCCTGCAGGTCGCGTGACACCTGCTTCAGGCGACGGCGCTCGCCGAGGTCCGGCAGCAGTGCGTCCAGCGCAGGATTGGCATACAGCGCGTCGATGCTGCGGTGGAAACGGTACTGCACGCGCAGGAAGCGGGCGAAGTTGCTGCGGTCGGCGAAGATGTCGCCGGCCATGATGCGCTTGTCCAGCGCGCCGTGGCTGTCGCGGGTGGCGGCCTTGAGCCGCAGGCTGCGGCTGTCTTCAGGGGCGATGTGTGCGTTCATGGGGGATGCCAAGGGGGTCGTCGTGCTGTAGACGTTCGCCGCGGGGCTTTCCCCAAGGCCGTGTACACCGATAATGGACCATCCCTTCTTCCCGCAGGAACCGATGATGATCACCACCGAACCGCGCATGACCAACCTGTTCCTGCAGCTCGGCCTGGAGGCCAGCGCCGAGGGCATCGCCCGCTTCATCCGCGAGCACCAGCTGGCCACCGATGTGGAAGTGGTCGAGGCGCCGTACTGGAACGACGCCCAGCGCCAGTTCCTGTCCGAGTCGCTGCAGGCCGATGCGGCATGGAGCACGGTGGTGGATGAGCTGAACGAATCGCTGCACGAAGATGCGGTGAAGGCTGCGACCGGTCTGTAAGCACGCGATGGGCAGCGCCCGGGCTTGCCCCGCGCGGGGCCGTTAAACCGCCGCGCCGGGGGGGGGC
>NZ_JAPTFX010000127.1:0-14555 GCF_030985895.1 Stenotrophomonas sp. Sm6012
CCGTTGGCGGTGTTGAAGCTCATGCCCACCGGCAGTGTGCCGGTCAGCACCACCTGGTACGGTGCGATGCCACCCGTCGCGGTGATCGCCTGCTGATAGGCCGTGCCGGCGGTGCCGCCAGCGAGCGTGCCCGGGGTCGCCGCCAGCACCGGGCTGGCTACCACCAGGCTGTAGCTCTGGGTGACGCTGGCCGGCGTGCCGCCGGTACTGTCGGTAATCGTCGCACTCAACGCGAACGTACCCGACTGCGTCGGCGTGCCCGACAACGTGCCGTTGGCGGTGTTGAAGCTCATGCCCACCGGCAGTGTGCCGGTCAGCACCACCTGGTACGGTGCGATGCCACCCGTAGCACTGATGACCTGCTGATAGCTGCTGCCAGCGGTCGCCGCCGGCAGTACGGTTGGCATCACCGACAGGCTTGGACCGGCAACCACCAGGCTGAACAGCTGGCCGACCGTATACGGGCCGTTGCCGGTACTGCTGTCCCTGGCTGATGCGTTGATGTTGAAGGTACCTGAGGCCGTCGGCGTACCACTGACGGTTGCACTGTTGGCGGTGGTCGCGGTGACCGACAGTCCGGCCGGCAGATTGGACACCTGGTAACCGCTGAAGGGCGCGCTGCCGCCGGACCAGGTGAACGTCTGGCTGTACGGCATGCCAGCCACAGCGTTGAAACCGCCGCTGGCAGCGATGCTGATGACCGGATCGGCGACGGTGACAGTGACCGTCGCCGGTGAGGACGTTCCCCCCGGTCCGGTCGCGGTATAGGAGAAGCTGTCCGATCCGGCATAACCGGTTGCCGGCTGGTAACTGATCGTGGTCGGGCCGGTCACCAGTGCCGTGCCATGGGTGGGCGCCGCCGCCAGCGCCAGCGAGGTGGCGGGACCGCCACTCAGGATCAGTGCTACGTTCGCCGCCGGAGCATTGAAGCCCACGCTCAACGTACTGTTGCCTGCCAGCGGCAGTGACTCCGCGACGGTGATGGTCAGGTTCTCGGTAACGTCGAAGGGCGCACCTGTGCCACTGGTACTGTCACGGGCGACGACCGTGAAGTTGAACGTGCCCACCGCGGTTGGCGTGCCGCTGATCACCCCGTTGGGGCTGATCGCCAGTCCTGTCGGCAGTACGCCTGTGACACTGAAGGTATAGGGAGCATTGCCGCCACTGACCGGCCCACGATTACTGCTGAACGGCTGGCCGCGTACTGCGCCTGGCAGCGCAGCGCCCGGCAGCGCCAGGGTCGGCCCGGGCACAATCAGCCCGTAGAACGCCGTCCCCATGTTCGGTGTCGGGCTGCTGTCGGTGGCACTCACGCTGAACGAGAACGTGCCCGCCTGGGTCGGCGTGCCGGACAGTGTCCCGGTGCTGGTGTTGAACGTCAGGCCGGTGGGCAGCGTGCCCGACAGCGCGTAGGTGTAGGACCCGGTGCCGCCGGTAGCCGAGAACGTCTGGCTGTAGGCAACGCCTGCCTTCGCCGTCGGCAGCACCGTCGGCCCCACCACCACCGGTGCGTCATCGGAGACGATGGTGACCACGGCCGAGCCGTCGGCCACGCTGGCGTTGACCGGGTTGCTCAGATTGACCTGGAAGGTCTCGTCGGGCTCCACCGTGGTATCGCCGTTGATCAGCACGGTAATCGTCTGCGTGGTCGTGCCGGGCGGGAAGCTGAGCGTGCCGCTGGCGGCCGTGTAATCGGTCGGCGCAACGGCGGTGACATTGGCCGTGGCGTACTGGACCTGGACCGGCAGCGCGCTTGCCGCTGACAGTGTCACGGTCAACACCGCCGGCGTGGTGCCGCTGTTGCCCTCGGTGACGTTGATGTCGGCGATGGACAATGAGGGTGCCGCGTCATCATTGATGATCGTGCCCCGGCCTTGGCCGTCGGTCAGCGTCGCGCCGCTGACATTGGTCACATTGACGAAGAAGTCCTCGTTCAACTCATGCAGTGTGTCGCCATTGACCTGCACGACGAAACTGTAGGTCTGGCTGCCGGCAGGAATGGTCTGTGCGGCCAGACTGCGTGCGACATAGTCCGAGCCCGCAGTGGCAGTGCCATTGGCAGTGGCAATGTCGAAGCTGACCCCGCCGGCGGGCGCAGGCGCGTTCAGCGATACCGTGAAGGTGAAACCGGTGGTGCCACTGTCGCCTTCGTTGGCGCTGACGTCGTTGATGCTCAGCCCCGGCAGGTCATCGTCGCGCAGGGTACCGGTGGCACTGGCCGGCACGCCGATCTGATACCCGGCGCCGGAGGCGAGGGTCAACACCACGGTCTTGTCAGGTTCGGGAATGGCATCCGGGATGGGCGCGATGCTCACGGTCGCGCTGGTGGCACCTGCGCCGATCACCAGCGGCGAACTGACCGCGGTGTAGTCGGTACCGCTGGCTCCGGTGCCGCCCAGGGTGAAGGCAATCGACAACGGCACCGGGTTGGGCCGATCCAGGGTGATGGTGTAGACCAGCGGCACACCGCCATTCTCGTTGACGGTTGCCGGCGAGACGCTGACCGTGGCCACCGGGAAGTCGTCGTTGACGATGGTGCCGGTGGCACTGGCCGGTGCACCCACCGTGTAACCGGCGCCCGCGGCCACGGTGAAGATCACCGTTTCATCGGATTCGACCTGAGTATCGGCGACGGGAACGATGTTGAACGTGGCACTGGTGGCGTTGGCCGGGATGGTCACGCTGGACACCGCGCCGGTGTAGTCGGTGCCGCTGGTCGCCGTCCCGGAAAGCGTCAGGTTCACCAGCATCGGGGTCGGTTGGCTGGCGCTGCGCGTTACCGTGTACACCAGCGGCGTGCCACTGTCCTCGGCGACGCTGCTCGGCGATACATTGATGCTGACGGTGGGCGCGTTGCTGACCGTGAGGGTGAAAGACTTCAGTTCGTAGTAGGGCGCCGCGCCTGCACTGTTGTCGGTGATCCGCAGCGTCAGTGGATAGGCCTGCGCAGGGCCACTGGGCGTGCCGCTGAAGGTGTCCACGCCGTTGAACGTGATGCCTGGCGGCAAGGCGCCCGATTCCACCGCATAGGTGTACGGCGCAACGCCGCCACTGCCATTGAGGGCCAGCGTGAACACATTGCCGATCACTGCCGTCGCGGCGGTCGGTGTGATCGACAGGGACGGATTCTGCACCGTCAGCGCGTACGCCTTGTCGACCACGGCCCCCAGGTTGTCGGTGGCGCGCACGGTGAAGCTGACGGCACCACGCCGGGTCGGGGTTCCCGAGAGCGTGCCGTTGCTGTTCAGGGCCAGCCCCTGTGGCAACTGGCCGCCGTTGATTGCGTAGGTATATGGCGAAGCACCGCCTGTAGCACTCAAGGTCTGGCTGAAGGCCGTGCCGGCCGTCATCGGATCGAGGACCGCAGGACTGACCACGATCGACGACGCCGGCGGGTCGATGATCATCGTCACCGTGACCGTATTGCCGTCGGTGTCGGAGAACTCAAAGACATCGCCGACGGTGTTGAGCCCGTTGTGGCTGTAGTCGACGAACCAGCTGCTGCCGGCGATGCGCAGGATGGCACTGCCACGCTGCGGGAGCGCGGGTCCATCGACGGGACCATCACCGGCGAAATTGATGTTCCTGGCGCAGGCCGTGACGTTGATCGGCACGCTGCCTCCGCTCGGCACGTGCACCGAGAAGGGGCCGCAGAGGGTGGACGTATTGGCGGCGGAGGCCAGCCCGGGCCACAGCAGGGCCAGGCAGGACAGCAGCAGGACGAACGCGAACGAACGCGCGGTACCGGAAAGGAACGCCATGACTCTTCCCCCTTAGAAGAATCCCACCTGGATGTGGAACAACATCGAGGTGCGCGTTCCAGCTGGCGGTGCTTCCGGGGAGGTTCTCCCCTGCCAATCCCCGGCGGTGCCAGCGGTAGGCCATCCACGCCCCTCCGTGGCGCCATTGGAACAGAGTCCCCGACCAGAAGATAGAGCTACAAGGGTCTGGCGATGCGCCGGCAGGGGCAGGGACTTGTACACAACCTGAATGGCCTTCAGAGTACGCGGGCGCCAGTCCGGCGCCCCGCGCTCAGCATCCAAGGGGGATTTCGATGAGCGATGTCTATCTCGGCCAGATCATCATGGCCGGTTTTCCTTTTGCACCCAGGGGCTTCGCCTTGTGCGACGGCCAGTTGATGCCGATCCAGACCAACCAGGCCCTGTTCGCTCTGTTGGGGGTCCAGTATGGCGGTGATGGCCGCACCACCTTCGCCTTGCCCGACCTCCGCGGCCGCGTGCCGGTATCGGCCGGCATCTCGGTGGACTCCGCCTGGCAGCCGCCGGCGCAGCCGGTAGGCACGGCCGCCGGCGCCGAGTCGATCACCCTGCTGGTCGGCAACATCCCGCCGCATACGCACGGGGTGCTGGGCGTGACCAGCGCCGGCACCGTGCGCAACCCCACCGGTGCCACCTTCGCCGGCACCGCCAGCAACCCGAAGATGTATGCCACCCAGGCCAGCCCGGCCGTGCCGCAGGCCGGCGAGTCGGTGGGCGTGTCCGGCAGCAACCAGGCACACGCGAACATGCAGCCCTTCGGAGTCATCAACTTCTTCATCTGCATCCAGGGCGGACTGTACCCGCCGCGCGACTGATCGCGCCGGCACCAACGCACTCCGTTCCGCCCTACTTTCCAGGAGCACGCACAGATGAGTACGCCTTTTGTCGGCGAGATCCGCATGTTCGGATTCAGCCGCCTGCCGGTTGGCTGGTTTCCCTGCGACGGCCGCCTTGTGCCGGTCGCCGGGCAGGAAGCCCTGTTTACTCTGATCGGTACCACCTACGGCGGGGATGGCCAGAACACCTTCGGCCTGCCAGACCTGCGTGGTCGCCTGCCCGTTCACCAGGGCCAGGGATTGGGATTGACCCAGCGTGTGATCGGTCAATCCGGCGGCACCGAATCGGTAACCCTGACCCTGCCGCAGCTGCCAGCGCACAACCACCCACTGAACCTCACCAGCGCCGCCGCCACGGCGGACGTACCTTCGGCTACCGCCGTCCCGGGCTCGGCCAGCGGCGAACCCTACTACGTCACCGACGCCAACGGCGCCACCGCAATGGTGCTGGATTCGGCTGCAGTCTCCGCCACCGGCAGCAGCCTGCCGCACGAGAACTGCATGCCGACCCTGACCGTTCAGTACTGCATCGCCTGGTCGGGCATTTTCCCGTCACGCGGCTGACCTTCCTTTCGCAACCGGCGGAGACCCGATCATGACCGACCCCTTCTACGGCGAAATCCAGATGTTCGCCTTCAACTACAGTCCGGCAGACTGGGCGTTCTGCAACGGAGCACTGATTCCCATCCGGCAGAACCCTGCGCTGTACTCGCTGCTGGGCACCCAGTATGGCGGCGATGGCGTAAACACGTTCCAGTTGCCGAACCTGGTCGCGCGCGGCGCCACCCACCAGGGCGCGGGGCCCGGCCTGACCCCGCGCGTCGCTGGCGAAACCTTCGGCCAGGCTGCGGTCTCGCTCACCACGGCCATGCTGCCGGCACACCGCCACGACCTGGTGGCCTACGCCCAGCCCGCCGCCAAGCGCACCGCCACGCCCGTTGCCAACGGTGCGCTGTCGATGCCCGGATCAAACGCGATCAAGCCTTTCAGCGCAGAGCCACCGGCCACGCCGATGTCACCGACCCTGCTCGGCCCTGCCGGCGGCGGGCAGCCGCATGAGAACCGGCAACCGTATCTGGCGGTGAACTTCTGCATCGCCCTGCACGGCAACTTCCCGCAGTTCGAATGATGCCGGTGCGGGCATTGGCGCCGTTCCCGACGGAACGGCTCCGCCCATGCGTCGAAGCACCCACGCCAGCGGCATGGCGCTGGCGTGCGCTCGGCGATGCCGACCTGCCGTGGTTGCAGGCGCTGTATGCCAGCACCCGCCAGGAGGAACTGCAGGCTGTGCCATGGCCGGACCTGGCCAAGCAGCAGTTCCTGGCGCAGCAGTTCGCGGCCCAGCACCAGCACTATCTGCAGCACCACCCGCAGGCGCACTACCTCGCGGTCGAGAAGGACGAGCAGGCGATCGGTCGGGTCTACCTGGACCCGACCGGCGCCGATGATCTGCTGATCGACATCAGCCTGCTGCCGCACTGCCAGGGCAACGGACTCGGCAGCGCGATGATCCGATGCCTGCAGCAGGCATCGGCGGCACGCCGGCGCGCGCTGTGCCTGCACGTGCAGATTCACAACCCCGGGGCACGCCGGCTTTACGAGCGCCTGGGATTCATCGCAAGTGATGCGTCAGGCAGCAGCCTTCATGTTGCGATGCGCTGGAATCCGTTGGCGTAGCCGGCCCACGCCGGCATCAGGTGAACACGGCCTGGTAGAGGAAGCCTGCGCGCTCCTGAGCGATCGGCACCAGGAAAATGCCGACCTCGCCCACCCGTGCGTGCCGCATGGGAAAGGTCTGCTGCGGGAACAGGATGGGCGCGGCGTTGCGGAACAGAAGTGAGAACGGTGCTCGTGGTGCGTCGGCGCGCGCCCCCGGCAGCGCACGCGCCTCGACCAGCACGAAGTCAACCCGCATGCCATCCAGATCGGCGGCGAAGGTTTCGTCGACGGAGCCGGCAAAGTGTTCAAGCGTAAGAAGATCCAAGCCGCCTCCCCTGTCGGCATGCCGCGGGCAGCGCGGCGGTGACATCCTCGCCGCTGCGTAGTGCCCGCGCAAGCGGGGGTGCAGGCGCGATACGCGCCTGCAGGCGTTTCTTCCCGGTGGGTGCCAACCTGGGTTGGCACGCTTTCCTCAAGCCGCCAGCGCCGCCTCGATGGCCTCGCGCAGGCGCGCATCGTCGGCGGCCACGTCCGGGGCAAAGCGTGCGACGACCTTGCCATCGCGGCCGACCAGGAATTTCTCGAAGTTCCACAGCACCGCCGGTGCCGGATGGATCGGAATCTCCTTGCTGGCCAGGCGCTCGCGCAGTGGGCCTTCACCGATCGACTGCGGCTGGGCGGCGGTCAGCTGCTGGTACAGCGGGTGGGTGTCCTCACCGGCCACGCTGATCTTGGAGAACATCGGGAAGCTGACATCGTAGGTGAGCTGGCAGAACTGCTGGATTTCCGCCTCGCTGCCCGGCTCCTGGCCGAGGAAGTTGTTGGCGGGGAAGCCCAGCACTTCCAGGCCCTGTGCATGCTTTTCCGCATACAGCGCCTGCAGGCCTTCGTACTGCGGGGTCAGGCCGCACTTGGAGGCGACGTTGACCAGCAGCAGCACCTTGCCCCGGTAGTCGGCAAGCGAGGACGGCTGGCCGTCGATGGTGGTGAGGGAAATGTCCTGGATCGAAGTGCTCACGCGGGGGGCTCCGGCTACAGCGGGGAATGGCCCACCAGCATAGCGCCGTGCGATGCCGGTAGTGCCGGCCGCCGGCCGGCAATGCTGCGATCGTTCCCAGCGGTTCATGCGGTTGCCGGCCAGCGGCCGGCACTACGATCAGTCCACGCAGATCGTGCCCTGTGCCTTGCCGTCCTCGATGCGCTGGCGGCAACCAACGTTCTGGCTGGCATCACGCTGGCAGGTACCGGTGGTGGCGCTGCCAACGGCGACCTCCCCCCCGGCCAGGCACTGGCCGGTGCAGTCGCTCTTGCCGCTGCAGGCCTTGCCGGCATCGGCATAGGGAATCACGCACTGCTCGCGCTGCAGGCGGCCCAGCCGCTGCAGGGTGCCGCCGGCGGCCTGGCAGTCGACGTCGCGTGCTTCGCGGTAGGCCTCGGTGGCTTCGGGCGTATTGCTTGCCGCCTGCCCCGCCGTACCCACGGCCGGTGGCGCGCTGCTGCAGGCGGCGAGCAGCACGGTCAGGACAACACTGGTGCAGAAGCGCAGGCGCATGGCGATACCTGATCGAAACGGACAGGCCGCCAGCATACGCATCGACGATGCAGGCGGCGTGTCAGTGCGGCTCAGGCCTCCTCGCTGTCACCGTCGCCACTCTCGTCCTCGCCTGCGGTTTCAGCGTCACCCAGGTCGCCCAGCAGCGACTGCGCCTGTTCGGCAGCCAGCGATTCCACGCCGCGCAGGCGGCGCTCGATGGTGCGTGTCTTGCGGCTGGCCTCGCCGATGCTGCGGCCGACGGTGGTGATCTGCTTTTCGGCCTTCTCGAGGATGCCGGCGAACTTGCCGAACTCGCTCTTCACCGCGCCCAGCAGGCTCCACACCTCGCTGGAGCGCTGTTCGATGGCCAGCGTGCGGAAACCCATCTGCAGGCTGTTGAGCAGCGCGGTGACCGTGGTCGGCCCGGCCACCACCACGCGATGCTCGCGCTGCAGCAGGTCGACCAGGCCCGGGCGCCGGATCACCTCGGCATACAGGCCTTCGGTGGGCAGGAACATCACCGCGAAGTCGGTGGTGTGCGGCGGCGCGATGTACTTGTCGCAGATCGACTTGGCCTGCACGCGTACCGCGCGCTCAAGCTGGATGCCCTGCAGCCGCACGCCCTCGGCATCGCCCTGTTCCTGGGCATCGAGCAGACGTTCGTAGTCCTCGCGGGGGAACTTGGAGTCGATCGGCAGCCACACCGGCGTGTCGTCGTTGCTGCGGCCCGGCAGGCGCACCGCGATATCGACCATTTCACCGCTGTCCGGGCGCACCTTCACCCCGCGCGCGTACTGCTCCTGGGTCAGGGTCTGCTCGAGGATGTTCTCCAGCTGCACTTCGCCCCAGCTGCCGCGGTTCTTGACGTTGGTCAGCACGCGCTTGAGGTCGCCCACGCCGGTGGCCAGCTGCTGCATCTCGCCAAGGCCGCGCTGCACCTGCTCCAGGCGCTCGGAGACCAGCTTGAAGGAATTGCCCAGCCGCGTTTCCAGCGTCGACTGCAGCTTCTCATCCACAGTGTGGCGCATCTGTTCCAGCTTCTGCGCATTGTCGTTCTGCAGCGCGCGCAGCTGCTCCTCCAGCGTGGTGCGCATCTCGGCGATGCGCTGTTCGTTGCGCTGGGTCAGTTCCTGCAGGCGCAGGCCCAGGCTTTCGGTCAACCGCTGCTGCGACTGCGCGCCTTCCTCACGGCCCTTGCGCGCATCGTCCACCAGGGTCTGGCGCAGCGCACCGAGCTGGGTATCAGTACGCGCGGTGAGTTCCTGCAACTGCTGGCCGAAGGCGTGGATGCGTGCCTCCTGCTGCTGGCCAAAGGTTTCCAGCTGGCCGCGCAGTTCCTGCAGGCGCTGCCCCATCAGCGCCGCTCCCCGCTGCTGGCTGTCGGCGGCCTCGGCACGCGCCTTGCGGGCATCTTCGCCGAGCGCCTCGCGCAGCAGGTCCAGACGCTGGTCGGTGCGGGTCGACAGATCGGTCAGCGCGCGGGCGAATCCATCGAGCTGCTCGCGCAGTTCGCTGCGCCCGGAGCGGGCCTCCTCGCGTACGGCCTGTTCCAGGCGGTCATGCGGCGGGCGGCGCAGCAGGGCGACCAGCTGCAGGATGAGCACGGCCAATAGAAGGCCGCCGATGAGCAGGAATTCGGTTTGCATGTGGCAAGTGTAGGCTGGCCGAGTCTCAGCCGCTGCGTCAGGACCATGCTCGCTCTGTACGGAAAGCCCACCTCGATCAATGTCCGCAAGGTGCTGTGGCTGTGCGCCGGGCTTGACCTGCCGCTGCATCACGAACCGGCGCCGGCGCCGGACCTGCTGGCCACGCTGAACCCGAACCGGCAGGTACCGGTACTGCGCGACGGCGGTTTCTGGCTGTGGGAGTCCAACAGCATCTGCCGTTACCTGGCCACACGCGCCGGGCGCGACGACCTGCTGCCCACCACCGCTCAGGCGCGGGCCCGCGTCGAACAGTGGATGGACTGGCAGGCCAGCGACCTCAACAGCGCCTGGCGCCACGTGTTCATGGCCCGGGTGCGGCAACACCCGGACTATCCGGACGATGCCCGCGCCGAGGCCAGCCTGGCGCGGTGGAATCGCCTGATGGGCGTGCTTGATGCGCAGCTGGCCGCTACGGACAGCTACGTGGCGGGCAACACCTTCACCCTCGCCGATGTCGTGCTGGGCCTGTCGACCCAGCGCTGGCGCAGCACGCCCGGCAACACGCCCACGCTGCCGAACGTGGAGGCCTGGTTCGAACGCCTGCGCCAGCAACCCGGTTTTGCCGATCACGTCGACAACGGCGTGGCCTGAAGCAGGGGCGCGGGAACGACCCGGCCTTACCAGCCTTCCAGCACGATCTTGCCCTTGGCGCGATGGCTCTCCAGCAGCGCATGGGCACGCCGCAGGTTGGCCGCGTCGATGCGCCCGAAGTGCTCACCCAACGTGGTCTGCAGCACGCCGGCGTCGATCAGCTCGGCCACCCGGTTCAACAGGTCGTGCTGGCGCTGCATGTCCGCGGTCTTGTACAGCGGGCGGGTGAACATCGATTCCCAGTGCAGCGACAGCGCCTTGCGCTTGAGCGCCATCACATCCACCGGGCCCGGGTCGTCGATCAGGCCGAACTGGCCCTGCGGCGCCAGCAGTTCCACGATCTGTGCGTAGTGCTGGTCGGAGTGGGTCAAGCTGGCTACGTGCTGTACCTCGCTGATGCCCAGCCGCGCCAGGCCCTCGGCCAGCGGCAGGCTATGGTCGATCACATGGTGCGCGCCCATGGCGTACACCCAGTCCTGGGTATCCGGGCGCGAGGCGGTGCCGATCACCGTCAGCTTGGTCAGCTTCCGCGCCAGCTGCACCAGGATCGATCCGACGCCACCGGCAGCGCCGATCACCAGCAGGGTCTGGCCTTCGCCGCCGCCCTCGGCGATGCGCAGGCGGTCGAACAGCAGCTCCCAGGCGGTGATTGCGGTCAACGGCAGCGCGGCGGCGGCGGCATCGTCGAGGCTGGCCGGCTTGCGGCCGACGCTGCGCTCGTCCACCAGCTGGTACTCGGCATTGCTGCCGGGGCGGTCGATCACGCCGGCGTAGTAGACCGCATCGCCAGGCTGGAACAGGGTGACCTCGCTGCCTACCGCATCGACGATGCCGACCGCATCCCAACCGAGCACGCGCGGGCCATCGGTGGCCACGCCGCGGCGCACCTTGGTGTCGACCGGGTTCACCGCCACCGCGCGTACGGCCACCCGCAGGTCGCGCGGGCCGGGCTGCGGCAGCTCCAGTTCGATGTCGATCAGGGCCTGGGCATCATCGATCGGCAGGCCGGCTTGGGTGTAGGCAATGGCGCGCATGGCAGCGTTCCAGTGGGGAAGGAGGCGACAGGTTGCGCCGCGCGCGGCGCCGCAGAAAGGCGCAGAATCGGGCAGGACTTTCACTCCAGTAATGAAAATGATCCGTTTCGACGACCTGCAGATGTTCGTCCGCACGGCTGCACTGGGCAGCTTCTCCCAGGCCGCGCGCGAGGCCGATCTGCTGCCTGGCCAGGTCGCGGCCGCCGTGGCGCGGCTGGAGCGCGAGCTGGACCTGCGCCTGTTCGTGCGCACCACCCGCAGCCTGCGCCTGACCGGCGAGGGTGCGCTGTACCTGCCGTATGCCCAGGAGGTGCTGGCCACCCTGCGCGAGGGCCAGGCGCGCGTGCAGGGCGAGGACACCGAACTGCACGGCACCCTGCAGCTGTCGGCGCCGTCGGACTTCGGCCGCAACCTGCTGCTGCCCTGGTTGAGCGCCTTCCGCGCCGCGCATCCGCGGCTGCGCCTGCACCTGCGCCTGTCCGACGAAGTCGCTGACGTGTTCCGCGATCCCGTCGACGTAGCCATCCGTATCGGCCACTTCGACGACGCCAACTACGTCGCCCTGCCCCTGCTGGAAGGCAACCGGCGTGTACTTGCGGCCTCGCCCGGGTACCTGCAGCGGCGCGGCACGCCCGGCCGCCTGGAAGACCTGCGCGAGCATGATTGCCTGGTCTACCAGCTCAGTGGCCGCGCCTACGATCGCTGGTCGTTCGAAATCGAGGGGCGCCGCAGCGTGATTCCGGTGCGTGGCCCGCTGGTCTGCGATGACGCCGATGTGGTGCGGCGCTGGGCCGTGGCCGGCGAAGGCATCACCTACAAATCCTGGCTGGACCTGCGCGAGGACGTGCAGGCCGGGCGCCTGCAGCTGCTGCTCGACGGTGCCGGCAGCAGCATCCCGCTGCAGCTGGTGTGCCCGCATCGCAAACAGTTCTCGCCGGCGGTACGGCAACTGCACGCGCAGCTGCGCCAGCACCTGCAACCGCTGCTGTCTGGCATGCCCGGTGGCCCCGCCAGCCCTCTGTCGCCAATCGCGGCGCTGGCCGACAATGGCGGCCCCCCGTAACAAGAGAACACCGCCATGCCGTGGATGGGCATCCAGGACCTGTGGACGTTTCTGGTCGCTGTGCTGGTGTTTCTCGCCCTGCCCGGCCCCGGTACCTTCACCCTGCTGACCGCCACCGGCCGTGGCGGCGTGCGTGGCGGCTACACCGCATTGGCCGGCCTGCTGGTCGGCGACCAGATCCTGATGTGGCTGGCGCTGGCCGGCGTGGCCGCGCTGCTGAAGGCCAATCCGCTGGTGTTCCATGCCGTGCAGTACCTCGGTGCGGCCTACCTGGTGTGGGTCGGCATCAGCCTGCTGCGGACCCCGAAGCACGAAGGGGGTGACGCCGGGCCGATCCGCATGCAGCCGGGCCGCTACTTCCAGCAGGCCATCCTGGTCAGCCTGCTCAATCCGAAGGCGATCCTGTTCTACATGGCGTTCCTGCCGCTGTTCATCGACCCGAAGGCCCACCAGGGCATTGCCACCTTCGCGGCGCTGGCCGGCATCATCCTGGTGGTCAGCATCGCTTACTGCTCGATGCTGATCGGCGTCGGCAACCTGGCCCGCCGCCGGCTGATCCAGCACCCGCGGATCAGCGACGCGCTGCGCCGCGTGGCCGGCCTGTTCCTGGTCGGCTTCGGTATCCGCCTGGGCCTGAATGGATGAACGGGCCAACCCATTGACCCCACTGCGCTGGACGCCCGCCCGCTGAATCGGCTCTGCCGACCGGAGGGACCTCGGACGAATTCGATCTTTGCCTGCAATTGTGCTGATTTCGTCACTGAAGCTGATGGCGAGCCACCATCACTGACGCATTCAACCCATGCACGACCCCCGTCAGTGGTAATGCTGCGCTGCGTTCGGTCACACTCGGGAACTTGTCGTTCTTAGTCACCCCTTCCGAGGCCTGCATGTCCCTGCTCCGGCGCAAGTCCCTAGATTCCGTCACCGTCCACGAAGCCGGCAGGCGTCTGATCCCCACGCTCAGCTGGCCACACCTGATCGCGCTGGGCATCGGCGCCATCGTCGGTACCGGCATCTACACGCTGATCGGCGTCGGCGCCAACCTGGCCGGCCCGGCCGTGCTGATCTCCTTCGCCATCGCTGGCGCGGTCTGCGCCTGCGCGGCGCTGTCCTACGCCGAGCTGTCGACGATGATGCCGGCCGCCGGCAGCGCCTACACTTACAGCTACAGTGCGCTGGGCGAGGTGTTCGCCTGGGTGGTGGGCTGGAGCCTGATCCTGGAGTACTCGCTGGTGGTGAGTACGGTAGCGGTGGGCTGGTCCGGCTACTTCGTCGGCTTCCTCGAATGGGTGCACACCCAGTTCGGCTGGAACGTGCACCTGCCGGCCTGGCTTGCCGCCGGCCCGCACGTGGAAGGCGGCATGATCAACCTGCCGGCGATCGTCATCACCTGGCTGGTGGCCGGCATGCTGATGGCCGGTACCAAGGAGAGCGCCACCCTCAACGCGATCCTGGTGGTGTTCAAGCTGATCGCGCTGGCCATCTTCGTGGCCGTCGCCCTGCCCGCCTTCGACAGCGCCAACCTGCAGCCGTTCATGCCGTATGGCTTTGCCAAGTCGATGGGCCCTGATGGCGTCGAGCACGGCGTAATGGCCGCGGCAGCGATCATCTTCTTCGCCTTCTACGGCTTTGATGCGATCTCCACCGCCGCCGAAGAAACCAAGAACCCGGGCCGCGACCTGTCGATCGGCATCATCGGCTCGATGATCGGCTGCACCATCGTCTACGTGCTGGTGGCGCTGGCGGCAGTCGGTGCGATGAGCTACGCGGTGTTCGGCCACAGCGCCGAGCCGCTGGCACTGATCATGCGCCAGCTGGGCCACCCGACCGCGGCGATGGTGATCGGCGTGATCGCGATCATCGCGCTGCCGACCGTGCTGCTGGCCTTCCTGTATGGCCAGAGCCGCATCTTCTTCGTGATGAGCCGCGATGGCCTGCTGCCGCGTGGCCTGTCCAAGGTCAACGCCCGTACCGGCACGCCGGTGGCGACCACGCTGTTCACCGCGGTGGTGGTGTCGGCGCTGGCCGGCGTGGCGCGCCTGGACGAGATCGCGGCGCTGGCCAACGCCGGCACCCTGGCCGCGTTCACCGCGGTGGGCATCTGCCTGGTGGTGCTGCGCCTGCGCGAACCGAACCGCGAGCGCACCTTCCGCACCCCGCTGGCCTTCGTGGTCGGCCCGCTGGCGGCGCTGGGCTGCATCTACCTGTTCATCAGCCTGCCGCACCGCACCCAGCTGTACTTCCTGCTGTGGAACGTGGCCGGCCTGGTGCTGTACTTCCTGTACAGCCGCCGCCACGCGCTGATCGCGAAGTAAACGAGTCACCGGTAGTGGGGGGGGGGGGGGGGGGG
>NZ_JAPTFX010000128.1:0-14486 GCF_030985895.1 Stenotrophomonas sp. Sm6012
GCGCAAAGCAGTCGAGCAAGCTCGACTCTACAGGAGAGATTCTCCCCTCCCCGACGGTGATCAGATCACCGTCAGGTTGGCATACGCCATCACCAGCCACTTGCTGCCGGCGTCGGCGAATTCGACCTGCACGCGGGCGTGCGCGCCGCTGCCTTCGTAGTCGGTCACCATGCCTTCGCCGAACTTGGGATGGGTGACCAGCGCGCCGAGCTTGAGCGGCGGTGCCTCGATCGAGGCATGGCCCATCACCCGGCTGCTGCCAAGCGAGGCCGGCCGCGAGACCTGCACCTTCGGGCGGACTTCGTGCAGCAGCTCGCGCGGGATCTCGCGCAGGAAGCGCGACGGCAGGCTGTAGTTGTCCTGGCCGTGGATGCGGCGCGATTCGGCGTAGCTCAGCACCAGTTTCTGGCGCGCGCGGGTGATGCCCACGTAGGCCAGGCGGCGCTCTTCTTCCAGCCGCCCGCTTTCCTCCAGCGAACGTGCACTGGGGAACAGGCCTTCTTCAAGGCCCGCCAGGAACACCAGCGGGAATTCCAGGCCCTTGGCCGAGTGCAGGGTCATCAGCTGCACGCCGTCCTCGCCCGCCTGCGCCTGGCCCTCACCAGCCTCCAGTGCCGCATAGGCCAGGAACGCGACCAGCTCGTCCATGTCCTCGCCCACTTCCTCGATGTCGTCGGCGCGGCGCACGAAGCGCGAAGCCACCGAGACCAGTTCGTCGAGGTTGTCGGTGCGCGATTCCGAATCCAGCGCGTTGCGGCTTTCCTTGCTCCAGTGCTCGCGCAGCTGCGAGCGGGCCAGCACGTGGTCCACGCGCTCGGCCAGGGTCATGTGCAGGGTCTGCGCCTGCAGCTCGTTGACCAGCACCAGGAAGCCGGCCAGCGCATTGCGCGCACGTGCGGCCAGCGCGCTGCCCTGGGTGACCAGCATGGTCGCTTCCCACAGCGAGATGCCCTGCGCGCGCGCCTCGCGGCGCACTTCGTCCAGCGTGCGGTCGCCGATGCCACGGGTGGGCGTGTTGACCGCGCGCTCGAACGCCGCGTCATCGTTGCGGTTGGACAGCAGGCGCAGGTAGGCCAGCGCGTCCTTGATTTCGGCACGCTCGAAGAAGCGCATGCCACCGTACACGCGGTACGGTACCTGCTCGCTCAGCAGCGCTTCTTCCAGCGCGCGCGACTGCGCGTTGCTGCGGTAGAGCACGGCCACTTCGGTATAGCTGCCACCGTCGCGCACCCACTGGCGGGCACGCTCGACGATGTAGCGCGCCTCGTCCATCTCGTTGTACGCGGCATACAGGTCGATCGGCTCACCGTCACCGCTGTCGGTCCACAGCTGCTTGCCGATGCGGTCGGGGTTGTGCGCGATCACCGCGTTGGCGGCGCCGAGGATGTTGGCGGTGGAGCGGTAGTTCTGTTCCAGGCGGATGGTCTGCGCGCCCGGGAAGTCACGCAGGAAGCCCTGCACGTTCTCCACCTTGGCACCGCGCCAGCCATAGATGGCCTGGTCATCGTCGCCAACCACGAACACATGGCCGGAATCACCGGCCAGCACGCGCACGAAGGCGTACTGGATGGCGTTGGTGTCCTGGAATTCGTCCACCAGGATCTCGCGGAAGCGGGCACGGTAATGCGACAGCAACGCCGGGTTGTCGCGCAGCAGCTCATGCGCGCGCAGCAGCAGCTCGGCGAAGTCAACCAGGCCGGCGCGGTCGCAGCGCGCCTGGTACTCGATGTAGGCCTGGCGCATGGTTTCCAGCCACGCGTCGTTCGGTTCGGGCTGGATGTGCTGCGGGCGGCGGCCTTCGTCCTTCTGCGCGTTGATCCACCACGCGATCTGCTTGGCCGGATACTTGCCGTCGTCCAGTTCCAGCGCCTGCACCACGCGCTTGACCAGCCGCAGCTGGTCGTCCGAATCCATCACCTGGAAGCCTTCGGGCAGCCTGGCGTCCTGCCAGTGCAGGCGCAGCAGGCGGTTGGCCAGGCCGTGGAAGGTGCCGATCCACATGCCGCGGCTGCCGTTGGGCAGCTGCGCGTCGATGCGGTGGCGCATTTCGCCGGCCGCCTTGTTGGTGAAGGTCACCGCGAAAATGCCGTGGGTCGGCACGCCATCGACTTCATGCAGCCAGGCGATGCGGTGGGTGAGTACGCGGGTCTTGCCGGAACCGGCACCG
Organism: Stenotrophomonas sp. Sm6012; assembly: GCF_030985895.1. Taxonomy (NCBI): domain Bacteria; kingdom Pseudomonadati; phylum Pseudomonadota; class Gammaproteobacteria; order Lysobacterales; family Lysobacteraceae; genus Stenotrophomonas; species Stenotrophomonas sp. Sm6012. The sequence continues at coordinate 2,168 of NZ_JAPTFX010000128.1, forward strand.
GCCAGCACCAGGTGGTGGCCGGGGGGAGCGGAGACGGCTTCGCGCTGGGCCGGGTTCAGGCCATCAAGCAGGTGGGAGACATCCATGCCCCCATTTTACGGCATCGCCGTCGCGGCTCCTGAGACCACCTGGGTTGCCAGTGCGTGCGCCTGCTGACGCAGTTCAGGCACGGCCAGGCTTTCCCACAGGCTCCCGATGCGCAGGCTGCCGAGCACGCCCAATCGTGCCTGCGGCTGGCCACCGGCGGCACACAGGCGATCCCCCGGCACCGTGCTGTCCAGGCCCAGGCCATGCGGCCCAGGCCGGGCCAGCCCATCGGCCTGCAGCTGCTGCAGCAAGGGATTGCGCAGCGCGCTGGCACGGGTTTCCACGCCAGTGGCGTTGATCACCCCGCCGATCGTCCACTGCTGTTCATTGCCCGAGGCATCGCGGCCGGACAGCTGCACCGCGTCTCCTTCGCGCCACACCCGTTGCAGGCGGCTGCGGTGAATGCGCAGCTGCCCGCTGTCCTGCAGCGCCTGCAACTGCGCATCCACCTCTTCGGCGATGCGGTGGCGATGCACGTCCCAATAGCGCACCACATGGCGCAGGAAGCGGCGCTGGTCGGCCTCATCGAGGCTGCACCACAGTGCCTGCCCGTGCGGGCGGATGCGGTCCATCACGCCCTGCCAGGGCATGCCTTCAGCGTGTGCCTGGCGCGCGAAGCCGCGCAATGCGCGCAGGCGCTGGCGCAGGTTCATCGGCAGCAGCGTGGCCGGGTCGAAGCTGGGCAGGCCACCGTGGGCATGCGGCAACGGCAGCAGGCCATGGCGCGAGATCACATGCAGCGGTCCGCTGTGGCCGGCGGCAACCAGTGCCAGCACGGTGTCGGCCATGCTCAGGCCGGAACCGACAATGGCCACCGCCTGCTCACCGGCCAGAGTGCGTACGCCGTCGTAGTCCCAGGCCTCGATCACGTCATCGGCAGGCAGCGCGTCGGCGCCGGCCACCGGCAGCGGGCGCATGCTGTTGCCGGTGGCCAGCACCGTCTGTGCAGCGTGCAGCGTCTGGCCGTCGCCCAGCTGCAGCCGGTAGCCGTGGTCATCCGGCTGCAGGCCCAGTACCGGCTGCGCGATCACCTGCAGCTGCGCAGGGCTGGCCGCAGCGACGTCCTGCAGGCGCTGCTGCAGGTAGGCCGCGAAGTAGTGGCGGCACACGTAGCGCTCGCCCAGCACCTCGCGCGCCTCGCCCGGGTAGGCGTTGGCGGCCATCAGGTAGTCGAGGAAATCGCCGGGTTGATCGGCAAACGCACTCATCTTCGCCGCCGGCACGTTCAGCAGATGCTCCGGCCACGGCGTGGCATAGGCGATGCCCTGTGCCAGCTTCGAGGCCGGCTCGAAGATGGCCAGCGCCAGCGGCGCACGGGCCTGGCGCAATACCTGGATCGCCACCAGCACCCCGGCCGCACCACCACCGATGATCGCCAGGTCCAGTTCGCCATTACGCGGTGAATCAGTCATGGGCCGATTGTAGGCCATCGGCGATGACAGGCCGGCGTGCCGAAGCGGGCGGTTACTGCGGCCTCACATCAACGCATCGGCCAGGCGTGCGATGCCTTCGCGGCTGCGCCGCCACGTCGGGCGGCTGCGCCACTGCTGCAGGTCCAGCTGCCGCGACTCCCGCAGGTAGCCGTCCTCGATCGCGCACAGCTGCTGGACCAGCGCGCGGTCGTAGCAGATCAGGCCGATTTCGGCATTCAGCGCGAACGAGCGGATATCCATGTTGATCGAGCCAAGCACGGCGATGTCCTCGTCCACGCTCATGTGCTTGGCGTGCAGGAACTGCGGTTCGTACAGGGCGATGCGCACGCCACAGCGCAGCAGCTCGTCGTAGTACGCCTCCTGCGCCCACGATGTCAGCCGCTGGTTGTTGCTGGCCGACAGGATCAGCTGCACGTCCACGCCGGACAACGCGGCGATGCGCAGCGCGCTCAGCGTGGCTTCGTCAGGCACGAAATACGGGGTGACCATCACCAGCCGGCGCCGCGCCAGGTGGATCAGCGCCGCCACCGCATCGCGTGCGTTGCTGTACGGGTAGGCCGGGCCGCTGGGCAGCAGCTGGGTGGCGATGTCATCGCTGCACTCGGGCACATCGGCGATCACGTCCAGGCGCTGGCCGGTTTCCATGTACCAGTCGCTGGCGAACACCGCCTCCAGATGCGCCACCGCCGGGCCACGCACGCGCGCCACCAGCTCGCGGTTCGGGTGGCCGGGCACGAACCCGGGGCCGGCCAGGTTCTGCGAACCGACGTAGGCCACCTCGTTGTCGATCACCGCGATCTTGCGGTGGTTGCGCAGGTCCATGCGCCCGCTGCGGCGCCAGCGCAGGCCACCGGGCAGCATCGCGCGCACTTCGATGTCGCGCGCTTCCAGGCGCTTGCGGTAGGCGCGCAGGCCGCGCTTGGCGCCCACCGCATCGAGTAGCACGCGGCACTGCACGCCGCGCGCGGCCGCACGCTGCAGCGCCTCGACCACCGCCTCGCCCACCGCGTCGTCGAACATCAGGTAGTACAGCAGGTGTACGCGGTCTTCGGCCTGGTCGATGTCGGCGATCAGCGTGTGCAGCGATTCGTCGTAGTCGGTCAGCAGATCGACCGCGTTGCCGTGCACCGGCATGAAATCGCCCTGGCGCTGCACCAGCGGCACGATCTCGGCGCAGGCGGTGTCCGGTTGCGGGGTCCAGCGCAGGCGATGCTGCAGCGCCTGTTCCTCGCGGATGACCTGCGAGGCCTCGGCCTGGCGGCGGATGCGCTCGCGCGACAGCCACGGGTGGCCGAACAGCAGGTACAGCGGCAGGCCCAGCAGCGGCACGAAGCCGACCAGCAGCAGCCAGCTGCGCGCCGCCCCCGGCGTGGTGCGGGTGGGGATCCAGCACAGCGCGACCAGCCGGATCAGCCAGTCGATCAGCAGCAGGTACGAACCCAGCAACCACTCGAACAGCATCGCGTCGCCCGTCGGGAGGTGATGGGCCATTCTGCCCAGCGGGGTGTGTAGAGTCGAGCTTGCTCGACTGCTTTGAACCAGCGTGTCGACCCAGGTCGACACCTACCGGGTGTGGGGACAGCGTGCCGGCCAACGGTCGGAAGCCACCGCATCAGTATCGGAGCGGTCGGCAGCCACCAGGAAATGCCGGGCATGAAAAAACCCGCCACAAGGGCGGGTTTCTTCGCGGGGACCAGCAATCCGTGCGGATTACTTGATCTTGCCTTCCTTGTACGGGACGTGCTTGCGCACGACCGGATCGTACTTGGAGAATTCCATCTTCCCCGGGGTGTTCTTCTTGTTCTTGTCAGTCGTGTAGAAGTGACCGGTACCGGCGGTCGAAATCATACGGACCTTATCGCGCTTGCCTGCCATGATCGTCTACTCCTCAGACCTTTTCGCCGCGCGCACGCAGCTCAGCCAGAACGGAATCAATGCCGTTCTTGTCGATGGTGCGCAGTGCATGCGCGGAAACACGAAGCTTCACCCAGCGGTTCTCGCTGGCAACCCAGAAGCGGCGCTCGTGCAGGTTGGGCAGGAAACGACGACGGGTCTTGTTGTTGGCGTGCGAGACGTTGTTACCGGTCTGCACTCGCTTGCCGGAAACCTGGCATACGCGGGACATGGCGCACCTCGATAGTAAGTTGTGTCAGCCCGTAGCCCGGGAGACGGCGGCCTCGGTGGTTGCCCACCACACGTCAAGAGAATCAAAGGGTTACGCTGGCGTTGGGCGGCCGGGGACGTGCTCCCCGGGGCGCCGCCCGGTAGAAAACCGGACACAGCGAGCCGCGCATTATGCACGGGTTCAATCACTTGCGCAAGTTACCCACAGGCTGTGGCTGAACGCGCCCGGCGGCGGGCCTCAACGCAGGTGCGGAATCACCTGCGCCAGCAGATGGGCATCCTTCAACGCACCGTGCAGGCCTCGGTTGCCCGGAATGCGCAGGCGCTGCAGTACATCGTCCAGCTTGTTGCCCTGGCCGGGCCAGCGCCCGCGCGCCAGCTTCAGGCTGCAGGTAATCCGGCAATGCTGGGCCAGCGTGCCGGGAATGCCGGACAGGCGCAGCTCGTTGTCGAGGAAGCCCACATCGAAGGTGGCGTTGTGCGCGACCATCTCGCTGCCGCGCAGGAACGCCAGCAGTTCGGCGGCCTTGCTGGAGAACAGCGGCTTGCCCACCAGCATCGCATCGCTGATGCCATGCACGCGCTGTGCGCCCCAGTCGACCTTGCGCTGCGGCTGCAGGTAGGTGTGGAACTGGCGCCCGGTGAGCTGGCCATCGATCAGTTCGACGGCACCGATCTCGATCACCCGGTGCCCCAAGCGGTGCGAGATGCCGGTGGTTTCGGTATCCAGTGCGACGATGCGGCTCATCAGGGTGTGCGTTCTCCAGTACGTGCAGCCCGATTTTCGCACGCGACCGATGCACTCACCCCAGCACCTCCACCACCCAATCAATGAACACCCGCAGCCGCTGGCTCATGTGCCGGTTCGGCGGGAACATCACATGCATCGGCATCGATGGCAGCTGCCATTCCTGCAACACCGGCAACAGCTCGCCACGCGCCACGTGCGGCTCGGCCATGTAGCTGGGCAGCACCACCACGCCCATACCCGCCAACGCAGCCGCCAGATAGGCGTTACCGTCGTCGAAGCCGACCGTGTAGCGGCCCTGCACCTCGATGCGTTCATCGCCACGTTGAGCGTTGAACACCCTGGCCCGGCCACTGCGCGGGCTGAGGAAGCCGACCATGTGGTGACCGGGCCCTTCCAGCGCGCGCGGGTCGGCCGGCAGGCCGAAGCGCTGCAAGTAGCCCGGGCTGGCGTGGAAGCCGATCGGCAGCGCGCCGAGCGGTCGCGCCACCAGCGCCGGGTCGGCCGGCGTGCCGCCACGGATCACGCAGTCGACGTTGTCGGCGATGACATCGACTTCGCGATCACTGACGCCGATATCCAGCTGGATCTCCGGGTAGCGCGCCTGGAAATCCGGCAGCGCCGGCACCAGCCGCAGCCGCGCGTAGGGCCCGGGCACGTCCACCCGCAGGCGCCCACGCGGCTGGGTGGCCGCATCACCCAGCCCACCCTCCACCTCTTCCAGCTCGGCCAGCAGGCGGGCGATGCGCGGGTAGTAGGCCGCGCCGTCGGCGGTGACACTGACTCGCCGCGTGGTGCGGTTGAGCAGGCGCAGCCGCAGGTGCGCCTCCAGCTGCTGTACCAGCTGGGTGACCGTGGTGCGACTGACCTGCAGGGTGTGAGCGGCGCGGGTAAAGCTGCCGGTCTCCACCACCCGGGCAAATGCCCGCATCGCCTCGAAGCGGTCCATGGCAGGTCGTTATTGTTTGGAATTGGCAATCAATCTAGGCCGATCATCGCGGTTTATCCAGACAGCGCCGGCGGGGAGGATGGCGTTCTCTCCCACGGGATCTTCCCCATGTCACAGCGTGATGTCGTTTTCCCCGCCGGGCGCCAGGCCCTGTACGAGCGCAACCGCTACTCGCCGGCAATCCGATCCGATGGCTTCCTGTTCGTCTCTGGCCAGGTCGGCAGCCGCGAGGACGGCTCGCCCGAGCCGGACTTCGAAGCGCAGGTGCGCCGCGCCTTCGACAATCTCAATGCAGTGTTGGCTGGCGCAGGCTGCACGTTCGATGACGTGATCGACGTGACCGTGTTCCTGGTCGATCCGGAAACCAACTTCGAGAAGGCGTGGGCGATCGTGCCCGAGTACTGGGGCGAAGCGCCGCATCCGACCCTGACCGGCATCGGCGTGACCTGGCTGTATGGCTTCCAGTTCGAGATCAAGGTGATCGCGAAGCTGCCTGCAGACCGGCGGTAGTGCCGGCCGCTGGCCGGCAGCAGTGTGTCGGGGGTCGAAGAGCGTGTCGACCAAGGTCGACACCTACCAGGGCAGTCGGCGTGACCTGGCTGTACGGGTTCCAGTTCGAGATCAAGGTGATCGCGAAGCTGCCTGCAGACCGGTAGTGCCGGCCGCTGGCCGGCAGCATCGAAAGGCGTGTCGACCAAGGTCGACACCCACCGGGGCAGGAGGTCGGCACCTACCAGGGCAGGAGGTCGGTACCCACCAGGGCAGAAGGCCCCCATGCCGCCCACCTGAACGGGAGATTCCGACGAATTCCCGAAGCGGCCATTGATATTGTATCCGGCGAAAACCGCTTGCTAGCCTCCCCTTCATGCGCCGGATCTCCCGCCACCTCCGCTCGTACCTGCTGATGCTGCTGATGGCGGCGTTCGTGGTCGTGCCGGTGGCCGACGCGCTGGCGTGCACGGTGGAACCGCACGCCAGCACGGTGCACGTGGAGTCCGCGCCGGATGCCGATGGCGATACCGATGGCAAGCATGTCGGTGCCTGTGGCCACAACCACTGCCACCACTCCAACCTGAGCCTGCCGGCCAGCACCCTCGCTGCCTTCGGTGCGCCACTGCCGGCGCGCTGGATGAATGCAGGCGATGCGGCGACCTATGCGGTCGCCCAGGATGAATTGACGCGTCCTCCCCGGGCGTGAGTTGAGCGCGTCCCGCGATTGCGGGCTCCCGTTTCACTCACAACCGGAATCCCCCTATGTCGATCCTGACACCTCGGTCGCCGCGCGCGGCCGGGCTGGTCGTCGCTGTGCTGCTGGGCCTGGCCCCGGCGGCATCGGTGATGGCGCAAGCCGCCCCCTCCTACGACACCCTGCTTGAACGTCTGGACCAGCTGCCCGGCACCCGTGTGGGCGCGGCATTGGCCGAGGCCGCCGATGCGCGCGCCGACCAGGCCCGTGCGTTGCCCAACCCTTCCCTCTCCTACTCGGCCGAAAATGCCTGGGGCACCGGCTCCTATGGCGGCATGGGCAAGGCCGACACCGTGCTCACCCTGTCCCAGCCGCTGGAGGTCTGGGGCCAGCGTGGCGCGCGCGTCCGTGCCGCCCGGGCCGAGGCACAAGCCGCTGCCCTGCGTGGTTCGCAGAGCCGCAGTGATGTCGCCAGTCAACTGGCGATGGTCTACGCACAGGCGGAAAGTGCATTGCGTCGTTACACCCTCGCCAGCGAAGCGCTCGCGCTGACCCGCGATGATGCGGCCGCCGTCAACGCGATGGTCAAGCAGGGCCGCGAACCGCAGCTGCGCGCGGTGCAGGCGCAGAGCGAAGTGGCCAATGCCACCGCGTCGCTGGATGAAGCACAGGCGTTCCGCGATGCCGCGCTGGCGCGGCTGGCCGGTGCGGCGTTGCTGGATGCGCCGGTGCAGTCGATCGACAACAGCCTGCTCGACCGCGCCCCGCCGCTGCCGCGTGGCGCCACCGACGCCGCACTGGCGGTGCGTATCGCCGAAGCGGAAGCCGATGCGGCCGGCAAGCTGGTGGAGGTGGAGCGCAAGCGCGCCCTGCCCGACCTCAGCGTCACTGCCGCGCAGACCCGCTTCCGCGAAGGCGGCGAGCGTGCCTACAACCTCGGGGTCAGCCTCAGCATCCCGCTGTTCGACCGCAACCGCGGTGGCATCCGCGCCGCCAATGCCGACCAGCGCGCGGCCGAGGCCCGCCTGGACCAGCAGCGCCGCGACAGCGAGGCCGAACGCCTGTCCGCCGTGGCCGGGCTCAAGGCCGCCGGCAGCCGTACCCGCGCCGCCGATGAAAGCGTGGTCGCCGCCGAAGAGGCATATCGCCTCGCACGCGTCGGCTTCGACGCCGGTCGCATCTCGCAGCTGGAACTGCGCAGCACGCGCAGCGCCCTCATCGCCGCCCGTGGCACCGCCGTGGATGCGCGCCTGTCGCGCGTCGGCGCCGAAATCGATCTCGCCCGCCTTGAAGGGCGCGCACCCTTTGTGGAGGCCCCATGACTCTCTCCCGTTCCTTCCCGCTGATCGGCGGCCTCCTGCTGACCGTGTTGCTGGCCGGCTGCGCCGGCAATGCGCAGACACCTGCCAATGAAGACCCCACAACGGCCAAGGCCGGCACCGACGATGGCCACGGCCACGCTGCCGACAGCAAGGAAGCCAAGGCAGAAGCGGCGAAGGCGCCTGCGGACGCAGATGAAGGCGTAGTGCAGCTGACCCCGGAACAGATCAAGGCGTCCGGTATCGAGGTGGTCGCCGTCGGCCGCGGCGGGGGCGGTTCGACCCGCCTGTCCGGCCGGGTCGAACCGTCGGTAGGCGCACGTGCCTCAGTCGCCTCCACGGTAACCGGCCGCGTTGAACGCGTGCTGGTTGCGCCCGGCACGGCGGTGAAGCAGGACCAGGCGCTGGCCATCGTGGTGAGTGGCGAGGCCGCGGTGTTCCGCGCCAATGCGCTGGCGGCGTCGGCCGAAGCCGAAGCCGCGCGCCTGGCCTATGGCCGCGACAAGGCGCTGGTCGAGCAGGGCGTGGTCGCCCGCCAGGAGCTGGAAGCCTCGCGCGCCCGCTCGCTGGCGGCACAGGCCCAGGCCGCCGCCGCGCAGGCGCAGGCCGCTGCCAACGGTGCGCCCGATGCCAGTGGCCGCGTGCGCATCACCAGCCCGGTGGCCGGCATCGTCGGCAACGTGCAGGTCACTCCCGGTGGCGTGGTTGCCGCCGGCAGCGCGGTGGCCGATGTCGCCGATCCGGCGATGAACGAACTGGTGTTCACCGCGCCGCCCGCGCTGGCCGCACAGGTCACGCCCGGCATGACGCTGGAAGTGAGCGTGCCGGGTGGCAGCTTCACCGCCACCGTTACCGGTTCGGCCGCCGATGTGCGCCAGCAGGGTGGTGTGGCGGTGATCCGTGCCACGCCGGTGAATGCCGCGCTGCCGCCGGCCGGTTCGCCGGTCTCGGCGGTGGTGGTCACCGAGGGCCAGGACGGTTCGCTCAGCGTGCCCGCCGATGCGGTGCAGAACGTTGATGGCAGCAGCGCGGTGTTCGTTGCCGTCGACGGCGGCTTCAAGGCACAGCCGGTACTGGCCGGGCGTCGGGCCGGCGACCGCATCGAGATCCTCGGTGGCCTGACTGGCAGCGAGCGCATCGTCGGTGCCAATGCCTTCCTGCTCAAGGCCGAACTGGCCAAGGGCGAAGCCGAGCACGGCCACTGAGGAGGCGACCATGTTCAAGCTGATCATTGAAACAGCGGTGCGCCACCGCTGGCTGGTGGTGTTCCTGGCGGCGTTGATCGCTGCGGTGGGCCTGTTCCAGCTGGGCAAGCTGCCGATCGACGCGGTGCCGGACATCACCAACCGCCAGGTGCAGATCAACACGGTGGCACCGGCGCTGACCCCGGAACAGATCGAACGGCAGGTGACCTACCCGCTGGAAACCGCGCTGGCCGGCATTCCCGGCCTGACCACCACGCGCTCGCTGTCGCGCAATGGCTTCTCGCAGGTCACCGCGATCTTCACCGATGCCACCGACATCTACTTCGCCCGCCAGCAGGTGGCCGAGCGCATGCGCGAAGCATCCGAAGACCTGCCCGATGGCGCGTCGCCGATGCTGTCGCCGGTCACCACCGGCCTCGGCGAAGTGCTGATGTGGACGGTGGACTTCACCACGTTCGATCCGGCCAGGCTGGCCAAGCCCGGTGAAGCCGGCTGGCAGGCCGGTGAGGTCTACCGCACGCCGGAAGGCAACCTGTTGCGCACGCCGGAAGAACGCGCCACCTACCTGCGCACCGTGCAGGACTGGATCATCGCGCCGCAGATGCGTTCCAGCCCGGGGCTGGCCGGCGTCGATACGGTCGGCGGCTACGTCAAGGAGTACGGCGTGCATCCGGACAGCGCGCGGCTGGCCGCGCACAGCCTCGGCCTGGCCGACCTGGTCACCGCGCTGCAGCGCTCCAACGTGCAGGCCGGTGCCGGTTTCGTGCAGCGTGCCGGCGAAGGCCTGGTGGTGCGTGCCGATGGCCTGGCGCTGACCACCGAGGATCTGGCGCAGGCCCCGGTGGCCACCCGCAACGGCGTGGTGGTGCGCGTGGCCGATGTGGCCGAGGTCGAGCTGAGCCGCGCGCCGCGCTTGGGTGCCGCCAGCCGCAATGGCCATGAAGCCGTGCTGGGTACCGCGCTGATGATTGCGGGTGGCAACAGCCGCACCGTGGCCCAGGCCGCCGCCGCCCGCCTGGAACAGGTGAACACATCGCTGCCGGCCGACATCGTGGCAGCGCCGGTACTGGACCGCAGCGTACTGGTCAATTCCACCATCAAGACCGTGGCCAAGAACCTCACCGAGGGTGCGCTGCTGGTGGTGGTGGTGCTGTTCCTGCTGCTGGGCAACCTGCGTGCGGCGACGATCACCGCGCTGGTGATTCCGCTGTCGTTCCTGTTCGCAGTGATCGGCATGAACCGCTTCGGCATCAGCGGCAACCTGATGAGCCTGGGTGCACTGGACTTCGGCATCCTGGTGGACGGTGCGGTGATCGTGGTCGAATCGACGCTGCTGATGCTGGGCCAGCGCCGCGCCGAGCTGGGTCGTGCGCTGACCGCGATGGAACGCCTGCGCGTGGCCGCCGATTCGGCCATGAAAATGGCCCGGCCGGCAGCGTTCGGACAGCTGATCATCCTGCTGGTGTTCGCGCCGATCCTCACCCTGGAAGGCGTGGAAGGCAAGACCTTCCACCCGATGGCGGCCACCTTCATGCTGGCCCTGGTCGGTGCCTTCATCTTCTCCTTCACCTTCGTGCCGGCGATGGCCGCGCTGCTGGTGCGCGAGCCGAAGGTGAAGGATGGCGATGCGCATGCCGATGATGGCGAGCACGAGACCAAGCTGATCCGCGTGCTGCGTGCGCGCATCGAACCGGTGGTGCGCAAGGCCGTGGCGCATCCGCGCACGGTGCTGGCCGGTGCGGTGATGATGGTGGTGGTGGGCATCGGTTCGTTCTCGCTGCTGGGACGCGAGTTCATGCCGACGCTGGACGAAGGCAACGTGGCGATGCAGGCCCTGCGCGTGCCGTCGACTTCGCTGGAGCAGTCGCTGGCGATGCAGCTGGCACTGGAAAAGGCGATTGCCAAGCAGCCGGAAGTAGAAACCGTGTTCTCGCGTACCGGTACCGCCGAGGCCGCCATCGACCCGATGCCGACCAACATCTCCGACAGCGTGATCGTGCTGAAGCCACGCAAGGACTGGCCGGATCCGACGCTGGGCAAGGACGCGCTGGTGGCACGCTTCGAAACGCTGGCCGGGCAGCAGCTGGGCAACAGCTTCGAGTTCAGCCAGCCGATCGAGCTGCGCTTCAACGAGCTGATTTCCGGCGTGCGTACCGACCTGGCGGTGATGATCTTCGGCGATGACTTCAGCCAGCTGCAGAAGGTGGCCGACCAGGTGGCGTTGAAGCTGCGTGCAGTGGAGGGCGCGGCTGACGTGCGGGTGGAGCAGATCTCCGGCCTGCCCACGCTGAACGTGGCCATCGACCACGTGGCGGCGGCGCAGTACGGGTTGACCGCGGCGGATGTGAGTGATGCGCTGTCCACCGGCATTGGTGGTACGGCAGCCGGCAAGATCTTCGAAGGTGATCGCCGCTTCAACGTGGTGGTGCGCCTGGACGATGCCTCGCGCAACGATCCGGACCAGCTGGCGTCATTGCCGATCGCTACGCCGTCGGGACTGGTGATTCCGCTGTCGTCGGTCGCGCGCATCACGGTCAGCGAAGGGCCGAACCAGATCAGCCGCAACAACGGCAGCCGCCGCGTGGTGGTGCAGGCCAACGTGCGCGGTCGTGACCTGGGTGGCTTCGTGGGTGAAGCACAGGCCGCGGTGGCTGACGTGGCACTGCCGCCGGGTGCCTACCTGACCTGGGGCGGCCAGTTCGAGAATCTGCAGCGCGCGGAAAAGCGGTTGGCCACCGTGGTGCCGGTGGTGTTCCTGCTGATCGGCAGCCTGCTGTTCATGGCACTGCGCAGCGGCAAGGAAGCCCTTCTGGTGTTCAGCTGCGTGCCGTTGGCACTGGTCGGTGGCATTCTCGCGCTGCTGCTGCGTGGCATGCCGTTCTCGGTGTCGGCGGCGGTCGGCTTCATCGCCGTCTCCGGCGTGGCCACCTTGAATGGGCTGGTGCTGATGCAGGCGATCCGCGAGCGCCTGGATGCCGGCGACCTGCCGCTGCAGGCGGCGATCAACGGCGCGGCGAGCCGCATCCGCGCGGTGCTGACCACGGCGCTGGTGGCGATCGTCGGTTTCATTCCGATGGCGATCGCCAGCGGTTCCGGTGCCGAGGTGCAGAAGCCGCTGGCGACGGTGGTGATCGGTGGCCTGATCACCGCCACCGTGCTGACCCTGCTGGTGCTGCCGACGTTTGCCGCGCGCGTGGCCAAGCCGCGGGCGGGCGGGTGAAGGTCGACGGGGTCGGATCGTATGATCCGGCCCCGGTTCCCGGTCCCC